>CAJXNM010000103.1 GCA_913057135.1 uncultured Halieaceae bacterium | reverse complement strand
GCAATGATGAACACTGTGACGTCCCTTTCGATCTCCTTCAAAGAACTCATAAGCGCTGCCTCGGTTTCAGTGTCCAGTGCGCTGCTTGCTTCGTCGAAGACTAAAACGCTTGCAGATTTGTAGAGGGCGCGCGCTATGCCCACTCTCTGCCGCTGCCCCCCGGATAAACGCACTCCGCGCTCACCCACCCCCGTGCAGTCGTTCCACGTCGGGGACTGGATAAGGTCACTCAGTTGTGCCCGTCGCGCGGCAGCCTGAACACGCTCATGATCAAGTTCTGCGATGTTGACGCCGAGCGCAATGTTCTCTGCGATACTGGCATCTGCAAGGAAAACATCTTGGGGTACATGGGCAATGTGGCCTCGCCAAGACTCACAGTTGTGGCTGCCTATGGGTACGCCATCTACTCGCAGCTCACCCGATGTGGGCGCAAGCAAGCCCATAATAATGTCTGCAAGTGTCGACTTGCCGCTGCCACTCCGGCCGATGATTCCGACTCGGGCGCCCTTTGGTATCGTCAGGGAAATACCTGAGAGAACCTCTAGCTGATGAGCGCCGTAACGAAAGGCGACATTGAGCAACTCTATGGTGTGCTCAAAAGCGATATCGCCATGAGATACCGGCTGTCTCAAGTTGTCCGGTAACGTCACGCTGCGATGAACATCTCGAACGACTTGAAGGTTACCCTGTAGCCGCGCCCATGCCTGATATATGTTCTGGACCAGAGGCAGCATCCGATAAGCGGCCAACGCCAAAGCGGCCAATGTCGGCAGTGCGGATGACAGGCCGCCGGACTGCAGCGCTAAGGCACAGGCCACCGCCACGATCAACGTCGCAACTATCGCCTCAACAAAAAACCGTGGTGCAGAGGAGTAAAAGGAATTAGCCACTAAGGCCTGTACAAATCTGCCGTCGACATCAGCAAACTTCGCTGTGTGAAACTTTTGGTTGCCGTCAAGAATAACGTCGCGTATTCCACCAACGCCTTCCTGTAGCGCACGTACCCGCTCGTTCTGGGCACTTGCAATCACCCTACTGTTGCTTTCCAGCTTATGCTGAAAGCTTCGCACAACAAAAAAGTACGCCATCACAAAGATCAGGGCTACAGATAACCCCGTAGCAGCATCCACAGCGGCCGAGGCTACTAGAAGGGCCAAGACCAATACGGAAGCTGCCAGTCCGTGCATGCACGGGCCGAGCACACCACTGACTAAAACGCGGACCTTGCCAATATCGCCAAGCAGTTCGCTACTGCTTCGATGAATGTGATAGGAATATGGTTGGTGCAGAATTTTCTTGTACAGGTAGACAGCCAAGTCATGACCCACCGCAAATACAAATTTAGTGCTCATGTAGAACACCAAAAGTCGCATCGCCACGGCAATTACTAGGACCCCAGTGAATACCAGACTCATTGTCAAGATAGGCGAATAGCCCTGCGGCGACTCAAGACCAGGAAGTAAGCGTTGGAGCATCGGCCATTGAGCAAGCGTCTCCGGATTTACCAGCGATTGAACGAAGGGCAACACGGCACCAATCGTCATGACCTCAAACAGCGAGCCAAGAAGCATCAGCGGCAGTAGTAGCATCAGCTGAGCTAACCGATTCCGTGGAACGCAATGCAAGATGTCCACTATTAAAGTCAGGTGCTCTGCCCTTGCGGAGAACTTCATCATCGTCCAGTTAGGTGCCTCATTGGAAAGCCTGCTTCTAATGCTTAGGTCGGCCGACTCAGGCATGCCAGTGCGCATCCCTGACAACATTGAGGACCTGTGTCGCCTCCCTGCTTGAACCGAACGCGGACTTGCATAGTCAAACGCCGGACTCCCGCTTAAATGCCCAAAAGGCCCGATCCAGGGCCAAGCAACAAATACAAGCGGGTTGCACATAGTCTGCGTTCTCCCAACACAATCAGAGGCCCGCCAGAGCTAAGCGCTAGAACCGATTCACGACCAAACCCAGCGCGCGCGTTATGTGAGCTCTGCGAAGCCAGCCCACGTGTGATCGGGCAGCATGGTGGAGGAAGCCTTCAAACCGTGGGCCAATGATGAATCAATCAAGGATTAACAAGCTCAAGCTGAGCGAAGCACAGTTCTTTGCTAGTGGAGATCGGACGAAACATCAGACAGGATGTGCGCAACAGTTGAACGTTTAGCTGAGTCCTTGCGCGACTCGCTACCATCAATGATGATGTCTGATATCAGGTAAACGCCGGAGGCAATGATGAGTGATGATTCGGAGCGCGAGCTGCCAAGTGCGACGTTTGATTCCCTTACCCCCATTGCAGTAATTGGCCTTGGCTACGTGGGCCTGCCGCTGGCAGTAGCTTTCGGCGAAAAACGCCCGGTTATCGGTTTCGACATCAACTTCCAGCGCATCGCTCAGTTACAGCAGGGCTG
>CAJXNM010000102.1 GCA_913057135.1 uncultured Halieaceae bacterium | reverse complement strand
TTGCTGCCTCGCAATATCGCGCTGAACCTCCATCTCCTGCAGGCGACTTTCAAATAGACGGCGCTCTTCTTGGACAACCGTGGGCGAGTTACTCAACATAGAGGTTGTAGGCGTGAAAGGCACCTCGTTAAGCATAGCTTCCAACCGCGCCGCCTTCACCCGCAAACCACGCAGCTCGGCTCGCTTCTCTCCCAACGTGGCCTGAGAGCGGGTTTGATCCAGTTTCAACAGCAGATCACCCTTGCGTACTGCGTCACCTTGCCGGACCAAGATCTCAGTAATAACACCGCCATCTTGAGAGCCAATTACCTGAATTTGGCGAGAGGGAATCACCTTACCCTGCCCCCGAGTGACAGTATCAATCTGCGCCAATGCAGACCAAGTGATCAACAAAACAGTGACGAGGCCTATGGCGTACAGCAATCGTTGGGCTCGAATAGGTTGCTGCTCTATGGCCGCCTGTTCCGCCAGCACATCCCAACCTGGACTCGATGGCGTCACCGGATTGGGAGGATCTAAACTGTCCACTGACAACGGGTCTGTATTGTCATCCGCCAACATCGCTGTCGGTTCTGTGCTATCGCCACTTGAGCGCGACTGATTGGGTAGCGGTTTCCAATCATTATTAGCAAGGTCCTCGAGGTAAGCCTGAACATTCCCCTGACGAACCTGAAAAATGTCACTCAGCGCGTTCAGAGCCTTTAATATTTCGGGCTGCATGACCGCACGGGGTAAATGACAAACTTGCCACACCACGCGTCGAGAATGGGGCAACTGTCGCGACAAGTCGAACGTATAGTCGGCCGCAACCTTGCCGATGTGCAGCACTGTCTTGTCAATTCGACTGGGTAACACAACCCAATCATCTAACTGGATTTCGTGAATGAACTTCTCGGCTGCACGGGTAACGACAGACGCTCTGGAGGGGTCATTAGACGATTCCAGTGCAGCAGTTACCTCTTGATACAGCGCACGACGATCGAGACCGGAAAAATCCACCGCCACATCATCAACCGGTAAAAAGATGCAGTGCTGCTCGAGCATTTGCTGCTCAACCGCGTCATCTTGACATGCTCTCACCACCCAAACTGTCATAGGTCCCAACGCTCCAGGTGTTATTTGGCCTTGCCAATACGGCCTTGCCGCAAAGCAGAGACGACAGCATCACGGGGGCCATCGGCGACAATCTTGCCGCCGTCCACGACAATCACGCGATCAACTAACTGCAGTAATGAATTTCGGTGGGTCACCACCACAAGTGTCTTGTCCTCGGAAAATTCTTTGAGTTCCTTCAACACTTGAGCTTCTGTTGAATGATCCATCGAGCCGGTCGGCTCATCCAGCAGCAAAATATTTGGCTCATGGACCAGAGCACGCGCCACTGCCACACACCGGCGCTGCCCTCCAGAAACAGAGTCGCCCCGCTCACTAATAGGCATGTCGAATCCACTCGGGTGCCGATTCACAAAGTCTGCAAGACCCGCTCGCTTGGAAGCCCTTAACAAGGCCTCATCAGAAATACCACGATGCGCTAGCACCAAATTATCGCGCAAAGTTCCGTGGAACAACGTGACGTCTTGGGGCACATAACCCACGGCACTTCGATACTCCCTCGGCTCAAGTTGCCTCAGGTCTATGCCATCAATAAGCACTGCCCCCTCGGTTGGCTGGTAAAGCCCCATGGCTAACTTGACCATGGTTGATTTGCCGGAACCAACACGCCCCAGAACCGCTACGTGCTCACCGGCTTTTATACGAAAAGATATGCCACTTAGCGACTCTGTTTCACTGTTGGGATAGCTGAACACAACATTCTTAAACTCAAGATCTCCACGGAATTGATCGCGGGATACGAATGCGCCCTCTTCACTATGCTCCACGGGCGTAGCAAATAGGTTATCGAGCCCTTTCATCGCAATGCGTGCATTGTGGAACTGGGTGATGAGCCCGGCCAACTGACCAAATGGCTGAATAGCGCGTCCCGCCAACATGGTTGAGGCGATCAATCCGCCCATCGTGAGGGCACCATCGGCGATAAGAAACACACCCGTCACGATTACTGCGACTGAGACTAGCTGCTGACACCACATCGTAAAATGGGTGACTGAAAGTGTGGACAGTCTCTGCTGTACACCGACACCCGCGAGGAAGCGTGTCGTCTCCTCCCACTTTCGCTGCATTACAGATTCTGCACCCATCGCTTTTAGCGTATCGACACCGGCCAGAGACTCTATAAGGGTGGCGTTACGCATTGCGCCAGCCTGGTAGCTGGTTTCGGTCAGTCGCTGCAGCCTCGGCCGCATAAACAAAGCGAACCCGATCAGCAACGCCACACAACCAAGCACGGGCACAACAATCGGCCATGCAATCCATGCGATGACCACCACAAATAAAATGGCAAACGGCAAATCGACCACGGTGGCGATCGTGGCTGAGGTGATGAAATCTCGGAGCGTCTCGAAGGAGCGCAGGTTAACCGCGAACGAGCCTACCGACGCGGGCCTGTGTTCCAAGCGCATGCCCAGGGTTTGCTCCATGATTCGGGCAGACAAATTGACGTCAACTCGACGACT
>CAJXNM010000101.1 GCA_913057135.1 uncultured Halieaceae bacterium | reverse complement strand
TGGGGCTGGCCGCAGGAACCACCATAATTCTCAACCAGCGCGCTCGTTTGGCGGCGGTTCGTCGACATCGGGATCGATTGAATACAGAAGTGGACAGGTTGCGAAAGGCTGGATTGACAGCCAGTGAGTGATTTTGGCCTGTTGATACTGGTGACGGTTGCCATTGCTGTAGGATGGTGGCTTGGCCGTCGCAGTGAACAGTCCTCTCAGGAGGAGCAGTGGCCTACTACCACCGGCTTGCCTTCTCAGTACTACCGGGGCCTTAATTTTCTTCTCGATGGCAGCCAAGATAACGCCATTGATGCCTTTACCCGAGCCTTAGAGGTTAATACCGAGACCTTTGATACTCATATTGCCCTGGGTAATGTGTTGCGTCGGCGAGGTGAAGTTGAGCGTGCCATTCGCATTCATCAAAACCTATTGGCGCGTCCGAGTTTGCCTTCCCAGCAACTGCATTTGGCACACCTTGAATTGGCGCGTGATTATATCTCTGCGGGCCTGCTCGATCGGGCAGAGCGATTGCTACTCGACTTGGTGGACGAGTCGGCAGCACATAGACGGCTTGCGCAGCGACATCTGCTCGAAATTTATGAGGCGCAGAACGATTGGGGGCAGGCGCGTAAAGTCGCCGAGGCCCTGTTGCCAAGGCGATCCCTACTGAAGCCCACCAAGCCACCAGCGGATGAGGTCGGGCAGCCTATTCCTCTGTTGCTGGCACATTATTGTTGCCAGCAGGCCGAGTTGGCCCTGGCGCGCCACGATTGGACTCAGGCTCGGGAAACGTTGCGCGAGGCCTTGAAATATGACCGGCAGTGCGTGCGCGCCAGCCTGATGCAGGGAGAGTTGGAGTATCGCGTTGGCGAACATGCTAAGGCGGTCGCGGTGCTCATGGCCATTCCAGAGCAGGACCCCGATTTTGTGCCCCAAGCGGTGCCGCTCTTACGTCAAGCTCTCGACGCACTGGGGCGTCGAACAGAGTTACGGCATTGGCTACAGCAATGTCTTGATAACAATCCATCAACAGCGCTCACGTTAGCGTTGGCCGAGGAGTGTCGTGACACCGAGGGTGATGCCAGCGCCAAAACGTTTTTGCGACTGGCGCTAGAAAAAAAACCGTCACTACGCGGTCTCACGTTGCTGATGCAACTCCACAATGCCAGCGAAGCGGGTGAGGATGAGCGTCTGCAGATTCAGACATTGCAACGGCTAGTAGAGGCACGCTCTTCCTACCGTTGCCAGCACTGTGGTTTCCACGGACAGCATTTGCACTGGTGCTGTCCGGGCTGCAAGCACTGGGGCACCATAAGAGATTTAGGCAATACAGGAGAAGTCGTTCGTGCATGACACCGTGGGTCCCTTGATTGTTGCACTGGATGTATCAGACCAAGCGAGTGCACTAGCCATTTGCTCGCAACTCAATCCAAATCGTTGTCGGGTGAAGGTAGGCAAGCAGCTGTTCACCCGGGAAGGTCCCGCTGTTGTTACTGCGCTGCAAGCGATGGGGTTCGATGTGTTCCTCGACTTAAAATTTCATGACATCCCCAATACCGTGGCCGCAGCGGTGGAAGCAGCAGCGGATTTGGGTGTTTGGATGGTGAATGTTCATGCCAGTGGCGGCAGTCGTATGATGCATGCTGCGGTTGAAGCCCTACAGAGTAAAGCCAAGCGCCCGCTTCTGACTGCGGTAACCGTACTCACCAGTATGGCCCCCGACGACCTAATTGAAATTGGCGTACCGGCATCGACCCCCGATCAGGTGCGGCATCTAGCCACCATGGCCCAGCGGGCGGGTATTGATGGGGTAGTGTGTTCCGCTCAGGAGGCGAACCTGCTGAAGAGCGCGCTAGGAGACGGATTTCTGCGGGTGACGCCGGGCATCCGTTTGGCGGGGGATGCGGTCGGCGATCAGCGTCGGGTCGTCACCCCCGAGGCGGCTATAGCCCAGGGTGCTACCCATTTGGTTATGGGGCGTTCGATCACCGGTGCCGAGTCCCCCGAGCAAGTGGTCGATAATATCCTGACATCTTTGGTGTTCTAATTCGGCTGTCGCCGATTAAGGCAGAGCAGTGGGCACCGCCGATGGTTTTACCGGTGAATTGCCGGCCTACCCTGTCTGCATCGGGAATCGTCCCGGTGACTACTACAGGGAGAATCACACTATGGAACAGCTATCAAACGCCGCCGGCGCGTCTGGCATTCATCATGACTCAATGTTGGGCAGATCTGGCCGCGGAATGCTTATGGCGATGTTGTTCATTGCCGCCAGTATTTCGCAAGTGTTTGCCGAAACCACAGCAGTGAACATCAACACCGCCAGTGCGGAAGCGCTTGCGAATGCTTTGAATGGCGTGGGCATCGCCAAGGCATATCGAATTGTTGAATATCGAGAGGCACACGGTCCTTTTGAAGCGGTCGATGAGTTGACCGAAGTCAAAGGCATCGGCGATGCGTTGGTGACACGCAACCGAGACCTCATTCTGCTGCAATAATGTGCTGCAATAACCCCCAGAGTAACTCGCCGGTGTATAGCCGGCGACTTTTCTCATCTTACTCATGTTTATCAGTGCCATGCTCAAGGACACAGCGTGTAGAGTGCTGCTACCCTTTGCCGGAAGTGCACAGCTGCAACCCATATGGCTAGTAGACATTTCAGGAGTGATAAGCAATGTCTTGTTTCGATGTTTTTAATGGCGATGCCGACGGTATCTGCTCACTGCTTCAATTGCGACAAGTCATGCCGACAGAAGCGCAACTTGTCACCGGTGTTAAGCGTGATATTGCGTTACTTGACCGCGTGAATGCCGCTAGCGGCGATCAGGTGACCGTGCTTGATATCTCCCTGGACAAAAACCGCGAGCCTCTGAAACGTTT
>CAJXNM010000100.1 GCA_913057135.1 uncultured Halieaceae bacterium | reverse complement strand
CTGTACTACCTTCGCGAACTCAGTGGTAAGGCAGCTCGCATCAAGGAAAAGCTGTCCCGCTAATAGCTCGCTGTGCTTCCAATGCCGCCCGGCTAACCGCCGCTGGCGGCATTTTTGTGGCTGATGTTATTACCAACGGTGTTTTTGTCACGAAAAGGCCAGGCCCAGCCTTGTGTTGTTTTCGGTCAAAGCGAGCTAAACTGCCAGCGCAGCGACCTATGTGGCGATAGAGAGAGGGTGCCGAGACTTTACTCGAGTGCAGCAGAACAGATCCATGAGATCGTTACCAGGCACATTTAGTGTTCTATCAACCTGCGAAAGCGGCGGTGGGATACGTGTGTCTAGAGGTTTTACGCTCATCGAGTTGCTGGTTACGCTGGCCATCTTCGCCCTGCTTGTCTCGCTAGCCGCACCTTCCTATCAAGACCTTCGCCAACGCTCGCAAGTCCGCGGTGCGCTATCGGCTTTGGCCGACGCGGTTGCCCTGGCCCGTGCTGAGGCTGTTACGCGAGGTGTGCCTGTGGATATCTGCCCCATAGTGAGTGCCGATGCTGCTGCGCCCCAATGCGCTAATACCAATGCCTGGGAAGCCGGTTTCATGGTGTGTCCGAGAGAGGAGGCGGCAGGTATCGATCGATGTACCGACGCAGCATCGACCGTGGGTATCAGTAACTTGCCTGTTCAGGTATTCGAGGGGCAGCCCTCGACTGTGACTATTCAAGCATCGGGCTTTACAAGTGAAACCGTTGTGACTTTTGAGCCAGATGGCAGTTTGTCCCGCGCGGGTAATTTTACGATTTGTAGTGACGGTAGCACGAGCACTGCACAAGCATTAATCGTTAATGTGGCGGGGCTGAGCCGGGTAGCTGTTGATAGTGACGACGATGGTGTGGTGAACGTTAGTGCTAGCGGTCAGGTCAGTTGTCTATGAGGTTGCCACCAGACAGAGGCTTTTCGCTCATCGAGGTTATGATCGCCACCTTCGTGCTGGCTGTTGGTATTCTGGGCGTTGCGCAGCTGCATCTCAGCAGTTTTCAAAATAACCGAGATGCGCTCTACCGTAATCAGGCCACTATTATTGCCGACGACTTACTCGGGCGCATTCGCGCTAACCCCAATGCACTGGCCTCGGGTGCTTATAACGGCCTAACATTTTTACCTGACAGCAGCACGCCCGCTGCTGTTGCATGCACTGCCGGCTGTACCGCACTAGAGGTAGCGGCCCACGATGTTTACCAGTGGGCAAGAAATTTTGTGGTCAACATGCCCGGTTACCAAGCATCACTGCCCGGGGCTCGGGGTAGCGGCAATATCGACAGCGCTGATGCCAGGGGCGCATGTCCGAGTATGGTGAAATATGATGTGGTCGTGCAGTGGCTCCGCCCTAACGGTGAGGCCGATCAAGTGACGTTGGTGGCTTGTTTCTGATGGCACAGGTGCGCATGCAGCTGGGTCTCTCCCTGACGGAATTGTTGGTTGCGCTAGCAATAGGCACCGTACTCTTGCTTGGTGTTTTTGGTGTCTTCGTCTCCAACAGTCAATCCGATAGCGTGGAGGCCGCCATTAATCGGGTTCAGCAGTCCGGTCGCGCTGCGGTTGAACTGCTCAATCGAGATATCCGGCGAGCGGGTTACATAGGGTGTGACAGCATCGGTGGCTCGGTGTCATTGGCTGCCAGTGATACCCGAATACATCGGTTGTTAGCCTACCGCTCTGATGGTTCGTCGTTGACGCCTGACTCCACGAACAGTGTTGCAGATGTGGTCAAAGGAGGAGCGCGCGCGGGGAGTGATGTCATCGTGCTTGATTACGCCGACTATTTTGGTAATGACCTCATTGCCCAGGGGGACGCCTTCGATACCTTGGGTCAATCTTTGACGCTTAACAGTCCAGCGGGAGGGGAATGTCGCCTTGTTAATGGTGACTTGCTACTGTTGTCGAATTGCGTGACCACCCATGTCTTTCGTGTGTCCTCAGCCTCAGGTTGCGGTGCGTCGGGGAATACCATCACCATAAATACCGCAGATAATCAGGGGCCCGCTATTACTGCTGCGGATGGCAGTGGTCTCGCCGCATCATCATTAACAGGGTTCCGTTACACCGAACAAAGCGATGTCGCCGAGTATCTTCAATTTATATGGTTCGTTGCGGACACGGGTCGAGAAATAAACGGGCAAGCCGTTTATGCACTATACCGACTAGCGAGCAACCAAACTTATGCTCAGCGAGAAGAGATGATTGAGGGCGTTGAGTTTCTTCGCGTCGAGGTCGGTGAGCGTGTTGCAGGTGGTTTGCGTTTTGTATCGCCATCATCGCCAGGTATCAATTGGTCAGCAATAGAGTCGGTACGTATGGCCTTGCTTGTGCAGAGCTTCGAGGTGGTAACCGATACTGATGATACTCGCAACTACCAGCTACTTTCAGAGTCTATACCTGCCGCGGGCAGTATAAGCCACGGTGGTGGCCGGGTTATACGCCGCGTGTATACCAGTTCCCAGGCTATTAGGAACACGGCATATGGACAGTTCTAGGATGCAACCGCTATCGAATCAGCAAGGTGTTGTTCTCATTGTGGCCATGATTGCATTGCTTTTGGTGACGCTGATTACGTTTGCTGCTGTGCGTTCAAGCACCGTGTCATCCCGTATTGCCGTGATCCAAGAACTTAAGGCCGCAACATTTGAGGCTGCCGAATCGGGTGCCACCATGCTGGCGCGATCAAAACAGAATCTTGGACCACCCGAGCCCGGTGGTGTGCGCACTTATACCAGTACAGACGTGGGCGCACCATTGCCTCAATTTCTCGTTCGAGGCGGCGCCACGGATACTAGCGATGATGATGTCTCGGTTGTGACAACCGGCCGCGCCGCATT
>CAJXNM010000099.1 GCA_913057135.1 uncultured Halieaceae bacterium | reverse complement strand
TTAATGAAAATCGGCTTGCAGTGCTTCAATCTTCATACGTTTTTTTTGAGCGTTGGCCACAGCCTTATCGCACGCGCTGGCTCCGATTGTGGCTCGATCAATAAGACCCTCGCCAAGCAGCGACAAACCTCCAGTCATAAACGCCAAGCCACCTTTAACGATACTGCCAGTAGGGTCTACCGTCAGCTCTGGCTTGCTTAGAGTTCCACCTACCGCGACAAACGAATTGAGTGCGGTGGTTGCACTGAGGCCCACGCCACGCTGAGGCACCGACTTAAATGTGGCAAACAACTTTTCAGTGGTCATATCAATTTGCACGTTGGAAACAATAGCCAACCGGTCGGTCACCATCGTGAACAAGGGCTGACCCGCAAGACGTCCATTTTCAAGAGAACCGACTAAAGCGCCGCAGCGCAACATGGTGTTGGTCTGTTGTCTGCGAAACGGGTTGAGCGCATTCAATAGCTCGTCAATCACATCGTTGGTCAGTAGCGCGCTTGGCAATTTAGGCAACTTGCCCTCACCGCTCTCTACCTGAACAAAGCCATGCCCCGTGCTCAGTAGATCGCGTAGGTTGTTGGCTTCTCCGAAGAGTAGCGCTTCGAAATCGACGCGGGTTATCGCCCCCTCCTGCTTGGCTTTGGCCGTCGTAAAATCCAAATTCATGCCATCGCCCAAGGCTTTAATAGACACCCGATGACTATCACCGCTGGGCTCAACAAAACCTGTTATATTGATGGCACCGGTTCCTTCGTCGGTGAGTGACAGGTTGTTTAACTGCAAGCCGCCGTCTTTGGCTTCGACATCGAGTGCCAGGTCCTGCAAATAGCGCCCATGGCCAACAACTCGTTTCATGTCTAAATCGACGACTGCATCAAAACGCTGTAATAGCGATAAATCAATGGGCATATCGGGAATCAGTCGCTTTTTGGGTATCGCCGCTTTAGGGGTGGACTGAGGGGTGGTGGCTGCTGTTTCTGCGAATGCAGGGATCAAAGGACGCAGATCGAGTAATTCCGATTGCAACACGATCTCAGCACGGGGATGCTCAGGGTTGGCCACCCGCAAGTGACCAGCAATCGCCGACTCCCCGAGGGTAATGGCAAAGTTTTTGGCCTCAACATGATGCGTGTCGCCAGAGATATCGGCAGACACCTCTAATGAAACATCGGGCAAATCGGCACCCACCAAAAAGCCCACGTGCTGCAAACTAGCGATACGCGCGTCGACATCAAAATCGGTGCCGTCAAAGGTATCACCAAAACGCAGATCCCCTTTTGCCGAGAGGGCTGTGCCACCCTCTGCAATGACTTCCATGGCATCGACGTCTACCCGGCCCTGCTGCAGGCCCATTTTGATCGTTGCGGTTACTGGTAGCCGCTGACCACCTATATCAACGTCCTCGTTAGCAAACATAAAGATATTGGGTGACCTGAACTCTAGGTCTACCGACAAGCGATCGCTCGTTGTGTTGAGTGAGACATCAGCGCTAAGCGCATTCTCACCGAGAATGACCTGGTGGGCGTTGAGGGCAAAATTTCCCGCGTTAATGTGCACCGCACCATCGGCGCTGAAGGGTAACTGTAATACTGCTTGATTGAATTCTGTCGGCAGCAAATCAAGCGGCACCCAAGCTGACGGGCGTTCGCTTGTCAGCGTAAATTCAGCCCTCGTGTCCGCCGTCTCAAGGTGGGCAGTCCCTGTAAATTCGCCCTCAAGCCCAGCCACAGAAAAAGTGCTTGGATTGAACGTTAGCGTCTTTGTATTCAACGCTCCGGAGGTCTCTAGCTTGAGAGGATCAGATGGAATCAGTGCCAACGTTTGTGCATCGAGCACAGATGATAGATAAGCTTGTAAGTTAGCGATGCTGCCATCGACCGTGAAAGCCACATCCTCAGCGGGGGCCATACGACTAATGTCGGCGCTGAAATCCGCCCTATCCTTATCGAGTGACACCTTGCCCTGCCGCAATTGGTACCGGTCCTGCGCAACATAGAGTTGCGTCTGGAGCTGCCACGGCCCGGATAAGGCCTGCCTGAGCACTTGGTCTACGTGTTGCTGGTCAGCAGTGGCCGTGGGTAGCAGCACCAGTAAATGCGCAATATTGTCGTCGAACAGCTCGATGGCGAATTCGCTCCCTGTGAGTGAGGGACTACGCACGAAGCCGCCGTTAAAGGAGCCAGACAGATAGTTGGTGCTCACTTTGCCTTTTATATAGGCGTCAGAATCATGCGTTGAAACAATGGCACTGCCACTCAGCGGCCCGCTGATGTGAGGCGGAAGCGCAAACAGGGCTGCCAATTTCTCAAGCGCTGGTACGTCTAGCTCAAGTTCTAGATCGGCATGGGTTGGCGTGGATAAATCAGGCACGGCCCCACTGACATCTAGAACGACCTTGCCCACGGTTAACCGGGAATGATGAATGTCGAGTTTCTGCTTTGTTCTGGTGATCGCAGCCGCTACGGTAAATGGACTGTCGGGAACCCCATCTCGCCCCAGCAACCCTCCGATTTTTGCGGCACTGGGTCCACTCACATCTACGGTTGCAGCCACGTGCGCAAAAGTACTGACATCGTCAATATCGGCACTGAAATTAATGCCCATCTCCCCGAGCTGCCCATGTAATGTGAGTTCAGCAGCACCACGATCAATCAGCTGCTTGATCGGCGTAGCACCGAGGGTCAGCGCCAAGGGTATAGGGGAGCTCTGGTCCTCATTGGCCGCTGCCGTTTTAAGCACCGACCCATTGAGGTTAATGGTGAGCGTGTCGCTGAGAAGGGTCTGGGTGATATCCGCACTTAGATGTCGGGCCGGAATATCGGGGGTTTGCAGCGAAATGTCTGTGCCAATCAAATGAGCTTGCTCGATTACAACCGGTAATAACGGGCCCGCTGTATCCACGCTATCGGAAGACTCCGATTCGTCATCTATGTCGCCAAAGGACCAACTGGCGCGACCGTCGTCGAGCTGCTCCAGATTGAGGGTTAACCCGCGGATATCCAGCGATTGCAGTCGGATGGGCTGCTCAAAAAGCGCTCTCAGCTCGACCTTAGCCTGCAGCTTATT
>CAJXNM010000098.1 GCA_913057135.1 uncultured Halieaceae bacterium | reverse complement strand
TACTGTAGCTTGATCTCGCTATAGCGAGCGCCAGTCCAGCGTTTAAATGCCCGGTAAAAACTGTTGACCTCGGCATAGCCAAGTTCAAAAGCGAGTGTTTTGCCCGGAACCCAGCGCTCCCCCAGTTGCTGCTCACAGCGATGCTGGCGAGCCAAGTCCAATAACTCCTGGTAGCACAAGCGATCTGCTCGTAATCGACGTCGCAAGGTGGTCGGACTAATACCCAATTCATCGGCCACGGCATCTGAGCGCAACCGGCTTAAATCGCCTTCAAGTAGTAAGGCCAGAACATGCGCGCTGGTTTTGGATAGGCTGTCTGCCGAGCGCTGGGTTAGCTCGGTAATTTGTTCCATATTGATGGGACTGGGTGGTGGCACCACTCTCAGTGGGCGACCGAGGGCAGCACCACGACTTGGGTAGCTAGGCTGAAAACAGTTGGGATTAAGCGCGTTCTCGCGAGTGTGAACGCCGGTAGCGTATTGCGTCATTGTGCACCTCCTGTGCGATGACCTAGTGGTTGTTGGTCAGGACGACTTCCTGTCGACCCCTCGGGTACACCGTGTTGGGGCATCACCGAGACTTTCAGTGTAAGCATCTGACAGTATTTGTCTAGTTACAGCGCAGTCACTGATGGGTTTTGGTTGGCTATCCCGTGCTCCACGGGAAGCATGGCGTCAGGAACTGGGCAGTCGATGACCGCGGCAATGGCTTTGATAAGTGTCAGCTCGGTGGCGGATACTAAGCCGTCGGCAGAGGCGATCTCGGCTATGGCTTTAAGCAAAGTGACCTTCAGCAATGGGTAGCAGTCTGCCAGGGTGTCGATAGCTTGCCCGAATGCTTGGACCCCCAGCGTGTCTTGGCTTGGACATGTCAATGCCAGCTGTAAGCGCTCTGCGCCCCGGTCAAATGCCGCCTCGGTGTCACCCTCACTGAGCATTGCCAGGGTACCAAAAGCCACTTCAATGGCTGGTTTGACCTTTGCCAGGCTACGGTAGCGTGGTTTGCTCGTTCGTGCTGGTCCGTAGGCCGGGTCGAGGTAGTGCCTTGTGAGTTGGTACAGACACCACTCCTGCAAATCGACACGGCCATCAGCGTGGATGAATTGCAGGAGTAGCTGCTTGAAATGTCGGTATTGCTCGTAGGACAAACTCTTCAGTGTGGGCAGGCACAGTTCGACGAGTACCAAGCGCAGGGACGCATCGAGATTATTCAGTTCCCGCCCCCGTTGTGCCACCAGATGTTCAAGGCCTGGTAAGTGCCCCTCAGCAAGAATGCGTTGGAGATCAGCTGCTGCGGCCTCTCGCCAGAGTAAACCTAGCATCAGTGCCACAGCGCCCAAGGGTTCTTTCGCCTCAGCCAAAACCACCTTGGGCAGGGTTGTTATGGGCGTGCCCGCAGCTAACGCCTCCACTTTGGGATTGGCGGCGTCAAGATCGATGGCGGGCAGTGGCGCGGTCGCCGCTTGGTGCAGCCCTGAGACAGCGGCGGTCCCCGTGTCTGCCTCGGACCTGGGGGTATCGACAGTGCTTGGCCGCGTCAGAAACGCCCCATCCCAAGATGGGTCAAGTCGCCGAATACGTGTCTCCAGGGGTGGGTGGGTCGCGAACAGGGACCACAATCGATGTCTGACTTGACCGAAAAATAAATGCGATAACTCTTCGGCTCTGGCCGTATGCACCAAGGTACCGGGTGTGTAGCCTCCAATGACTTTGAGCGCACTCGCGATACCATCGGGATTGCGGGTGAACTGGACCGCTGATGCATCGGCTAAGAACTCTTTCTGCTTCGAGATGGCAGACTTGATGAGCCCTGCAAGCAGTCCGCCCAAAAGACCCAGAAGGTACAAACCCAGTCCCAGCACTAATAGGGCTGCTGTTGAATCATTTTTTTGTTGACGCCGCCGATGGCGCCCGTAGCTCACACTGTGAAGCAGTACTGACCCGATATCACCAATAAAGGTAATGCCCCTTAGCATGGCCGCCAGCCGAACACTCAGGCGCATGTCGCCATTTAAAATATGGCTGAATTCATGCCCGATGACCCCTTGTAGCTCGTCTCGACTAAGGCGCTCCAGCGCACCGCGAGTGACAGCAACGACGGCGTTGCTTGGATTAACGCCTGCAGCGAAGGCATTGATGCCTCGTTCTTGATCAAGAATATACAGCGGGGGCACAGGCATATTGGCCGCTAGTGCCATTTCTGCAACGATGTTTTGCGCGCGTTGTTCTAACACGTCGTTGCTGTTAGAGACCGCGAGGCGGCCTCCCAATGCTTCAGCAACATGGTGCCCGCCTCGGGCGAAGCGGAGCCAGTTGAATAGGGCAACACAGGCAATGATACCCGCGATGACCGCACCCACGGATAGAAAAACCGCCCACTGTTGGGTGCCGGTGACGACATCGGACGTGGCGCTGGCTGTTGCACCATCCAGGATGAATAACCCCGAAACCAACAGGTTGGTAAGCCCAATGAGTACCAGAACGGCAGCCACAAATAACACCGTCAGCAACCGGCTATTGCGCCGCGCAATCTCCTGTTCCCGAAAAAAATCCATGGGATGCCGTGTTTAGTTGAAGCTAATTTTGGGTGCTGCTTGCAACTGGGCGCTGTCGGCGAATTCCAACAGACTGGCATCTGATCGGTGGCCGAACCATCCCGCAATAAGGACATTAGGAAAGCTCTGGCGGTAGGTGTTGTAGCCCATGACTGCGTCGTTAAAACCCTGGCGTGCAAAGGCCACTCGATTTTCGGTTGAGGTAAGTTCTTCGCTGAGTTGCTGCATATTGGCACTCGCTTTGAGGTCGGGGTAGGCCTCCATCACAACGTTTAACTTCCCGAGCGCGGAGCCAAGGGCCGACTCGGCCTGGCCTAGTGTCGCCACGGCCGAGCCTGCTAAGTTGTCGCGATTAAGGGCGCCGAGGGCCGCTGCAGCCTCGTTGCGTGCGGCAATTACCGTTTCTAAAGTGTCCCGCTCATGGGCCATGTAGGCTTTGGCCGACTCCACCAAATTGGGGATCAGATCGTGACGACGTTTGAGTTGTACTTCAATCTGAGCAAATGCATTCTTGTGTCG
>CAJXNM010000097.1 GCA_913057135.1 uncultured Halieaceae bacterium | reverse complement strand
AGTACGTCGGCAAAGACAACACGTTTGCAAGCTTTGCATACGAGGGCATGTTCGGTGGCGGCGTGCGCCAGCAATCCGTAACCGCACGCGTGGGTTTGAGGTTTTAAGAGAAATAGATATCGGTTGCCAGGTCGACTTACCTGGCAGCCTATCGAGTTAAGCCAGAAGTGTATTCGTAAGGATGAAGCAAATGAATCAAAGCAACTCAACACCACTGTTTGGTTTAGCACCCTCACTAGAGGGCAACAATTGGATGTCCCGGTTCGATGGTTCGACCTCGCTGGCGCAACTGACCATCCCTGGCACTCACGACTCAGGGGCGCTGTATAACTTGGATACCAGCGGCGCTAGTCAACCGCTGTTCCAGTTTGCAGTCGATACGGTGTTACCCTTTATGAACACCGTCGATAGCACGCTGCACTCGGTCGCTTCGGTATTCGACAACCTTTCGACAATTGCCTACTACACACCGTTCACTGGCGATCTGCATTACACACTTACCGACATACAAAACGGAGCTCTGGGGGCGGCCAACGACGTAGCCAACTTACGAGCGCAGTTAACGCCACTCTTAAGTGCTGATCTCGCTCAAGCGCAGACATTGTCGATATCAGAACAATTAGACTCAGGCGTTCGGTTTCTCGATTTGCGCGGCCGCCCGGTAAATGACTCGCTCGAGCTTTATCATGGTGCAATTCCTCAAGATCAAAGTTTTAGTGAGGCTCTCGGAACAGTTGCCGGGTTTCTAGAGGCAAATCCCTCAGAGGCGGTTGTCGTCTACACACAAAAAGAAAATGGCAACACCATCGAAGGCATCGACTTTTCGAATAGATCGTGGCTATCTAACCTGGTTTTCGGTGAGGTAAGTGATGAGTCTCAACCCTCTGACATTGATAAGGCGGTAAGACCAATCACAGATCGAGTCGGTGCCAACCTGACTGCGGCTCTAACTGCGAGCCCGCAGAAGCTAAGCGCTGGGCGTTCCGATTATCTTTCGGACTTAAAGCAGAATTTTGAGGGTGCGACAGCCAACGGTTTATTCAAATCGAACGAGGCAACCCAAAATTTTTACAACCTGCTTAGGGATAACTATGGCCTTGATCTAGTCCCGCTAACGCGGGATACGGTGTTGGGGGACTACAGCTCACTGGCAACTGGCGGTATGTTTATTCCAATAGTTGGTGGCTACATTGCTGACCTGAATAAGATACTGAATAGCGCTTTGTTCGAGGTGAACTCCGCCGTAGCTAAGATGGCGTTGTCATGGTTAGAGTTGCAACAAACGGCTGACGCCTCAATGACGTTTGAGGGTGGCAATTCGACAATCAATGGTCCGTACAACACGGCCCTCTCATACGACGAATTGCTGGAACAGTATGTTCAAGAACTTGGTGCAGATAAGTTTTATCTTGAAAACGAAGTGCCTACGCTCGATGAGGCCCGTGGCAAGATCGTTTTGATGGTGCGTGACATGGATGGTGACAGCCAAGATGGAACACCACTTGGTATTCAAAGACCTAAAGACCCTGATAACACCGAGGGGAAGGCTGTGGAGAATGCCGCTGGTGAGACTACCCTTGTTTATCAGGACTATTACGAGCCAAGCAGTGCTCTAGCAAAATGGGATGCCTTCACGACGTTGGCGGATGCGGCGTTCGGGGATAAAGGTGCGCCGAGCAATTTGATTCACGAAGACGCACTATACGTTAACTATTTATCGGCAACCAGCGAAGAGGCATACAAGACATTTGATATCGAGCGCATCGGCCCCGTTGGATATGCCTTCAATGCCCCTGTCGAAATTGACGGCGATACTTATCAGGGTCTAAATGGGGCGTTAGTGGATGTCTTCCTAGAGGAACGTCCCGACGGTCGTTATGGGTCCATGCTCATCGACTTCATCGACCAAGACATCGCACGTGGAATCTACGAGATGAACCCCGTCGTTGGATCGTCATTTATGCTAAATGCGGCGCTTGAACCCACGGTGATGCGGGTCGATAGCGCTGAAGACGGCCGATCATCGATCCAGGATGTTTCGTTTGGTCTCAAGAGAATGGGAGCCGAGTCACCAGATATTATTTTGCAGAGCTCTGGTCCGGCGGTCATGCCTGCGAGTCTCGATATGCTGGATAGCAATTGGTTGGCTCGAGAGTCGGTTGCGCTTGGTGATGTTGCGAATGCCAGTCAGGACCTTCCGGTGGGTGTCTATTTACCAGTAGCTATTCTGGCTGACGGTACGGAGCTTGCGATTCAGGATGTTGTTGCGCACGACCCGGCCCACTTGGAAGTGACTTTTGCGGCAGGTAAGGATGGCTATGTGGCACCGCGTGCCGTATTTAAGCTCGAAGGTATGGACGCAGTCGTAGTGCCAGCAGATACTGACACCGCCGTGAATGTACAAGTCGCGAGACTGGGTCAATTCACCAATGGGCTGGCGTTCTACGAGGCTGAACAGGGCACCGGGGCCATCACGGTGGATGGGCAGACGTTGTTGCCAGGCGATGATGGGTACTTGCAGGGTGCTCTAAACCTGGCGAAATCGGTCGGGACAGTGATTCGCGGCGATCAAATGCCGGAATTTGGTGAGACGGCGTCGTTTGCCGACCTCGACTTGGAGGCGGGCCTAACATACGGCATTTTGCTTATGCATGAGGACAATGAGGCGGATCTTAGCTCTTCGTTTTCTGATGCCAATCGCGGTGGGCATTCGCAAATAGTTGAGCTTCCATCGACTGATGGCAGTATCTGGTATGGCATCGAGGATCTACATGTCGCAACGGGTGGTAGCGATCGGGACTTCAACGACCTTTTGGTGAATGTGCAATTTGCTTGACAAACGACGTCAACCTACCCGGTCCCACCGTTATCAAGGGACCGGGCTAGAGCCGGCGTCGGAAACGCTAATCGGAAGGTTTTCTGTTACGTGACCAAGCGCGAAGGTTGAACGTTGTTGGTCACTGGTGCCTAGCACACAGCCTCTCTATCGTCTCGCCTGCCACAGCCCGCTTTAGCCCAAGCGATGGTCGAAGCTGTCTGTAAGCCCCCGCCAATGTTTCTCCTATTTTATCTGGCTCTTTGGCAACCTGTTAACATCCCACCGCAATGAGTTGAAGAGGTCACTGCAAGGCGATGGCTGCAGTGACTCGTTGAGACGGAAACGCCATGAGTTTTCTTGTGCGACTGTGTGCGCTTTTATGGTTGCCGTTGGCCGCTTGGGCCGACACAGACTGCCGCCCGGCCGTGGACTCTTCACGTCCTCAGTTCACCATCGGTTACGGCAGTCTCATGGAAGATGAGT
>CAJXNM010000096.1 GCA_913057135.1 uncultured Halieaceae bacterium | reverse complement strand
CGGCCGCGATCTTTAACGTAATCGAAATCGAAATCCGACACGCCCGCCTGCGCCAGCACCGCCAACACGTTCGCTTTAGATGGCTCTGCAAGGACGGCAGCAGCACCCGGCAACACCGCGACTCGAGTCGTCTCTAACGAGCCTTTCTGACCCAGTAAGTACAATCCACCCGATGTGGCAACCAGGATCACGGCCACACTAAAGAAAGCCGATAAATACAGGTGGATTTTGATAAAAAGCGCGCGACTCATGTTAACTCCCTGAAGCGGTTGAAGACGGCGTGTTGAGAGCGCCCATTCTATATGGCGCAATGGCTTTGAAACGACTCTTAATGAGATACCAGCACGCCAATACATCGATCTTTTGATTTGAATCATTCACCGGAGCCGCGCTCCGGGGTCAGTCATCGAATTCAAGGAAAGCCCGTGATTTGAGCTAGGTCACCGTCTGACGCTGCTGATACCGTGCATCGCGGTAACACTCGGTTCGCAAAATATCCGCAAGCGTGGTTACCGCAGATTGCACCTCAGCGAAACTGTTATACAACGGTGAGAAACCAAAACGCACAATGTCCGGCTCGCGAAAATCGACAATGATGCCGCGGGCTATTAAGGCCTGACTAATGGGGTAGCCCATGGGTAGTCGCAGACTAATTTGTGAGCCCCGCTGGGAAGGGTTACGAGGCGTCAAGCAAGTGACATCACGGGTAACGGGGTTATGGTCAAGCAAACTCAAAAAATGATCGCTCAGCGCCAGACTCTTTGCTCGCAGGGCATCGATAGAGACTCCATCAAAATCCTTAAGTGCCGCATGAACTGCCTTCATGCTAATGACACTCTGAGTCCCAGTCAGGAAGCGTCGTATACCAGTCGCGGGACGATAGCTCGACTCGAAAGCAAAAAGGTCGGCGTGTCCCATCCAGCCGGGGATCGGATTCATAGCTTGATGATGACGCTCGGCAACGTAGAGAAATCCAGGGGCACCCGGACCGCCATTCAGAAACTTGTAGGTACAGCCAACCGCCATATCAACCTGATTGGCATTTAGCCCTGGGTCGATAACACCCGCACTGTGCGCCAAATCCCACAGCACCAGAGCACCTGCGTTATGGACTCGCTTGGTGATACCCGCAATATCCCGACACGCACCTGTCCTAAAATCTACATGTGCTAGGGAGACCACAGCCGCTTCATGCAAATCGGTGGTATCAAGATCATTCAGCGGAATCGCCACCACCTCACATCGGTCGGGACCCAACAGACGGGCCAGCCCTTCGCCTATGTAGTTATCAGTGGAGAAATGTGTGGCCTCGGTGATGATTTTTTTCCGGGGTGCCTGCAACTCAAGTGCGGCGGCAAGTGCTTTGAATAGGTTGATGGATAAGTTATCGCAGCACAGGGTTTCCCCTGCAGAGGCACCTAATAACGCGCCTAACTTGTCCCCTACTCGCAGGGGAAGCTCAAGCCATCCGTGGCTATTCCAGCCACCAATCAGCGACTCACCCCACTCTCGATTAACCACCTCCTCCATGGCCGCCTTCACGCTGTGACTCAATGCCCCCAGAGAGTTGCCATCTAAATAGCATTTATCGTTGGGCAAATCGTACAACTGACGCAAAAAGCCGAGAGTATCGTCCCGATCCAGCTGCTCGGTAGTTTTCATGGAGTGTCCCCGGCGCGGATAAGCAGATTGAGCTTCTCAAGAACAATGGCGAAAGCCGCCGTCTTCGGATGAATCAAATCAAAATGACCAGCCCCCTCAATTAAACGCATTTGCTCGGGCGGGAAACCCGCGATCTGATCGATTCCTACGATAGGGTCTTCCGTCCCGAGCAGCAGTGTTGCGGGTACTGGCAATTTATGCGGCTCCACGGAAGCCGCTTGATAAATGTCCAGTTGATCCTCCAAATCGCCGCCCAGAAACTCGCGGACCATGCCCTGGCAAGAACCCTCCTGAGCACCATAGATCGCAGGGTCAGTGATGGGCGCCAACGCCAGCACACCGTCAAGGCGCGGATCGCTCTTTTGCGCAGCCAACAGAACCAAATGACCGCCAGCCGAGTGCCCCATAGCGATCAGTGGACTCTCGGTCTGTTCTGCAACATAAGCGAGCACAGCTTTCACATCGTCAAACGAACCCGGCCAACCGCCACCGATATCGCCTACTCGTCGGTATTCGGGCAACCATACCGTATACCCCGCGGTGGCCAAGGCCGAAGCCAATGGCGACAGGTGATCGCGGCTGTAGGCATTTGACCAGCACCCCCCATGAATGAGCACGATGTCCGCCTTGGTTTTTCCGCTGGGCGCGAATTGAACAACCGTTTGCAGGACTTCACTGCCGTAAGCAACCGCTTGACTCGGCTGCGCATGAGATAGCGAAACCACATCACTAAAGGACACCCCATAATCAGCGGTATCCATGGTCTGCGAGAGGGAGATCGCGGGACCCGCAGTAACTAACAGCGTGACACAAGCAAGAAAGAAATTAAAAAGCGCGCGTATCTGGGGCATTAGACTCTCATCTTTGCAAACGACAGAACCGAGGGAAGTTGCAATAATTTCAGTGTGACAGATTCGACCACAAGGATCAGCCAATGCACACCAACGACTTCAGTCGGAGTATCCAATGAACGACGACGCTACTCACTACCTCATTACCTTTTTTGAGCCCCTCGAATTTCTTGCGCCCGCCGACCCTGCGGCAACGGGGCGAGCGCTGGCAAATATCCCTTTAGATGCCTCATCCTGCATAGTGGATGTGGGTTGCGGTACCGGTCGACAAACGCTGCAACTACTCGCAGAGACACCCGCACAGGTGATTGCAAGCGATCTGGCATCAAATCTACTGGTCGAACTTGTCCAGCGAGCAGCAAGTACTAGCGCCGGCAATCGTCTGAGAACCCTTACTGCCGATATGTTGGCACTGCCCTTGAACGAGGGCAGCATCGATGCTGTGTACGCCGAGGGTTCGATTTATTGCGTTGGTATAGAGCGCGCGCTCAAAGCGTGGTACCCGCTACTGAAGCCCGGTGGCTACGTGTGTTTCTCGGATGCGGGATTCACCACCCTTAACCCACCTAAAGAAGCTGTAGCCTTCTGGCAAGCCGAATACCCTGATATGGGCACACCAGAATCAGCGAAGCACATCGCCTTGGCTGCAGGCTATAACATCATCGATGAGTACTGGATGGATCAAAGTGCTTGGGATAATTACTATGAGCCCTACGCCGACCGACTCGCGAGCCTCAAGCCCCAGTGGCAAGGGAACCCAGTGGCCATGGACGTGTTAGCGTCCCTTGAGCACGAGTTAGCCATCTACCGAGCCTACGGTGACAGTTATGGCTACTACTTTTTGGTACTGCAAAAGGCGGCCTAACCACTAGCAAAGCGATCACTGCAACGGACCTCCCACCATGAGCAACAGCACCCACAGTTACACCCAAGATCCTCGCAACGATGACATCCTTATCAACATTAACGG
>CAJXNM010000095.1 GCA_913057135.1 uncultured Halieaceae bacterium | reverse complement strand
GAGCCCGATTGCTCCCGCTCCTCGTACTCAACAACCGTGTCGATGGTTAAACGCTCGGTTTCAAATTTAGTTGACCAGCGCAGCGCCCATTTGTCGTGCTCGATCTCATCGCGGTTGGTGGCAACGTTATAGGCAAAGCCGTCTTCTTTTGAATAGTAACCCGACAAGCGTGTTGCTAGGTTTTCCCCAAGTGGAATGTTGATGGCACCCTCGCCAACCGCATGGCCTCGCTGACCGACATCGATGTCGATGTAGCCATCGGTACTGTCGATAGCCGCTTTAGTGGTGTATACGCTGAAGGCACCGGCAATGGCGTTCCGACCAAATAGGAAGCCCTGGGGGCCGCGCAAAATTTCCGCGCGATCGATATCGTAAAGGCTGGTGACCACGGCGCCGTTGCGGCCTTCATAGAGGTCATTTTTGAAGAAGCCTGAGGAGGGATCGCCACCTACGCCGAAGTCCTGGGTACGGACCCCGCGCACACTGACCGCATCGATGTAGGAGTCCTGGGAGTTACCACTGACACCCGGGGTGTAGGAAATGAGGTCTTTCACATCGTTTAGGTTGGTGCCCAGCACAAAGTCCCCAGACAGGGCCGTGATAGCCAATGGCACATCCATGACGCTGGTTTCACGCTTGGTAGCGGTAACCACTACTTCTTCAAGCATTTGAGCTCGGGCGTTAGTGCCCGTTGTGAGAGTGGCTACCGCAATGGGCAATGCCAGCTTGCGGAAAGTGGGGGAATAGCGGTGGCTCATGCGTTAACTCCTCGGCCAAGGGAAAAGGGACAGCACCCTGCTTATGCTGTTGCTCTGGTCTCGTGGCAACGCTAGTGGCGTGCTCGTGTGCCGGGTGTGCGCTGATGCGTTTGGTGCAGGGGTGCGATCTGGAAAGTAGCAAGTGTGAGAACACCTTGTATAGGGTATTGACACCTAAATGTCACAAATTCCCGTAGGTTCACTGCTCCACAGGAATTCCCTGGGCATTGAGTTCTTCCGCCATAGGCTGAAGTTGGCTTTCGTATTGTCGCCAGCGACCGATGGAGCGGGTGTGTGCGGGTTCTCGAACCTGCACCGCACTGGCGGTGGCAACACCTTTATTGGAACTGTGGAAATGCAGGCAGGCATCTTCCCAGGGCAGCTTGAGGGCCTCAATCAAGCGACGCGCATTGGGCTCAAGGTCTCGGGCAGTGTCTTCGTAGCTCACATCAATAATGCGCCCCGGGAATTCTGTGTGCCAGTGTGCCATCAGTTTCCGGTAGCGGGCATGGTGCCGAGCCATTTCCCGTTGATCGTAGGAGTGTAGGTAGGCATCGGCGAACAGTTGTTTGAAGCTGGCAAAGCAGGCGTCCATCGGGTTTCGAACTAAGTGCACGATACGGGCATTGGGTAGGGCGGCGAGTATCAGCGGCACATACAAGTAATTCAGCGGCAGCTTGTCGACGAAATACGGGGTTTTACCTCGCATACGTGCAGCGGTCTGCAGGTACGTTTTGCCAATGTCCGCGGGTGACAATTGCGCTGCGGCTGTAAACAAGGCTGCGCTAAATCGCTTTGGATCACGGTGTTGGCTCAAGCGCCGAATGGCCAGCCCAAATTGTTGTAGCTCTCCCGCCGAATGCACCTGCGAGTGACTGGTGATGATTCGCTCAATGAGTGTCGTGCCTGTACGTGGCTGTCCGAGTACAAAAATTGGGGCATCGCTTGGGTGACCGGGGCCCGCTTGAGTTAGCCACCCAGCGTTGTAGGTGGACTGCAAGGTGTCGAACATGGCCTGCTCGGCAGCCTCGTCGAACTCCACGGTTTGTCGGCGCGCCGCTGCACCCGCAGAAAAGGCGTTGAACGCGTCGGGCCATTGTTTTAGATCTTCGTATTCTTTGCCCATGGCGTAGTGCAGAAAACCCATGGCACGGGGGTTGTCTCGATTGCGCGCTAGCAGGGGCTGCATGGCATCGATATGGTCGGTGTTAGTCGCTTTCACCGCATTGGCAAGGCCCCAGTGCCCCTGGGGTGAGTTGGGTTGCAGTGCAATAACATCCCGGAAAATGGCGCTAGCAGTATCGATGTCCCCCAAAAATACGAGGGTGTTTGCCAGATTCATCATGAACTGGGGCGTATTTGGTGAGAGCACATTCGCTCTGGCAAAAAACGCCTTGGCGGTTTCGTACTCGCCGAGCTGTGTAAGTACAGCACCGATGGTATCGAGCACCACGGGATCAGAGGGCTTAATTCTGCGGGTCTCGTGTAGCGCCTGCTCGGCCGCTGCAATGCGTCCTTCCGATGCGTTCAATCGCGCCAGCTGTGCCCAGGCCGCCGCATGATTGGCGTCGATAGCGACCACCGAACGAAAGGCGCGATGGGCATTGGCTCGATCTTCCGCTTCAACCGCTACCAGCCCCACCAGAAAATGTGCTGCGGCTGCTTTAGGGTCAAGTTTTAGGGCGGCCTCGCAGGCCTGTCCCGCTGCAGCGAGATTGCCCTGGTTCAAGGCGGTGAACCCTTTGCTGAGCAAGCTCTGTAGCTCGGTAGTCACGGCTGACTGGGCTTGCTTTGATAGGCAATAAGAGGGTCAGTGTTACCACTGTCGGGGCTGTGGGCCAGTGCTTCCATGAACAGCAAAAAGAGCTCCGCCTGCGACGATACGTCGAGCTTAGCGTAGGCGTGCTTGCGATGCAGCTTTACGGTTTCAGTGGAAATACCCAGTTTTTCAGCAATCATCCGGGTGCTGTTACCCAGGAGTACAAGTTCGGTGATTTGGCGCTCTCGTTTGGTCAGGATGCTGGCGCCAAACGCAGCCAGGGAGCGGTGCAATTGCTGCCGCAATCCCGGTTGACTCGGCGATTGTTCGCGCGCACCCCGCCAATGGTGCTGGGCAATCGCCGAGACCAATGGGAACAGATCGTGCAACAAACGCACTTGCTGGGCACTAAACTGGGCGTTGTCACCGGTGACACCCAAGGCAAGGTTGATAAAACCCTCTGACAAGGGAATGAGAAGACCGCATTCGTCGTTAAAGCCACAGTTCCTATACCAGCCCCGATAATACTCGCTGTCCTGAAACCCCTCGGGCGCAAGCTCGCTCAGTTGAAACACCCCAAACCGTTGATCATTGGCGGCGGCTCTATAGAACGGATCGAGCAAAAAAGGGCCTTTCAGATAGGTCTCGAGAGTACCTTGAACCGTCGCACCGGGGGGCGCCGAATACGCAATGGTGGGTAGGCTGGTGGCTCCATAGCGGAGTAAAGTCACATCGTTGGCGCCAACGAGCTCTCGCAACGCGAGTGACAGGGCGCTGGGAAATGCGTCGCTGCCCATAGCGCCGACCACCGGCGCGAGGGCAGCCGATATATCAGAGAGGGTCGGCATGGGTACCAGCTTAGCCCCAGCCGGTATCGTGCACAAACATTCCCATGCCCAATCCTGGGTAACCCGTCAGCAGATTGGGCAGTTCCCAAAGTGTGCTTAGATGACGGATTCACCGCTCAGCAGTATCGGCGCCGCATCGAGTTCTTCCGCATCCATCATTGTGGCCACCCGCTCAAGCGCTGCCACAATTTGGTGTTGCTCCCAGGTTTCGAGTCGCCCGAAGCGATCGACAAAGCTATCTTGCAAGGGCTTGGGGGCATCAGAACGTTTTTGCTCGCCACTCTCGGTGAGGGTCACAATGACGCGCCGCCGGTCGACTTTGCTGCGCTCCCGGTGCACCAGCTGCTGGGTTTCTAACCGATTCAAAATGGTGGTGACGGTGGCCAAGCTGAGGCTGACAGCCTTGGCGATATCGGAGACCGTAGGGTCGCGCAGCTCACCGATGGTACGAATAATCACCAGCTGTGGCGT
>CAJXNM010000094.1 GCA_913057135.1 uncultured Halieaceae bacterium | reverse complement strand
CTCTGGTACACTCGCCGTCCGCGATTTCGGGCCCATAGCTCAGTTGGTTAGAGCAGTCGACTCATAATCGATTGGTCGTAGGTTCAAGTCCTACTGGGCCCACCATTTTTAATAAGAATCATAGTGGGCTCTCCCCACTTAACAATGGGATGGACTCCTCCTCATCCACTTTCGGCATCGAGGTGCCAGACTGGGCGTGTTGAAGGAGTTGATTCAACTGATCAGCCAGCGTGTAGGTCGCTGCCTGGAATGCCAGGGTTTGCTGTAACAGGACACCGAGAGCGCCTGGCTGGATCTCGACCCTGCTAAAGACAACGATGCTATGCCCCAGATCCTAGGCAGTTCCGTCTCCTACCGGATCGCCGTCGGCCCACAGCAAGGGCGCAAGGCCTTCATGATTCTCACCATCCGCCCGCTGGACCGACCTGATCCCGGACTGGAGCGAGTGGCCAAGGCGAATGGGTTCTCCCTGCACGCAGGGGAGAGCTGCGAAGGAAAGCAGAAAGACAAACGCGAGCGCTTGTGCAGGTATATTGCTCGCCCCGCCGTAGCCGTTTCCCGTCTCTCACTCAGTTCCACCGGCACGGTAGTATACACCCTGAAGACGCCCTACCGGGATGGAACGACCCAGGTAGCCTTCGACCCTGTAGATTTCATTGCGCGGTTGGCTGCTCTGATACCGAAGCCGAGAGTCAATCTCACCCGCTACCACGGCGTCCTGGCTCCAAATCACCGCTGGCGAGGGATGGTCACACCAGCCAAACGCGGCAAAGGAGTGAAGCGAATCGCCAATACTGAAGTTCGCTCACCCGCTGAACGACACGTCGCGAGAGCCTGCCCCGCTTTATCGGGTATGTCTTGGGCCCAGCGACTCAAGCGCGTATTCAATATCGATATGCCCCAGGGCACCCTCTCTTGATGCTTCGCATCAATTCACCTTGTCGAAGTTTGTGGTCGCTGCGGTGAGTCCGCCAAAGTCATCGCTTGCATTGAGGATCAGGACGTCATCAACAGAGTCCTGGCAAATCTTCGAGAGAAGGAACAGGAAGCCCCTGCCCGGCCCCTCTTGGTACCGCCAACCAGAGCGCCACCTGCCAGCCTGTCTCTTTTCGCAGGAAGCGAATCCACAACCCCAAATCAGTAAGGACGCTACTGAAAAACGCGTGCCACGAACTGCTGCGGACTCTCGCTCAGGAATGAGCGGATATGAATGGCATGCCAAACACAGCGAACAAGGTTTTGGGATCAATCAGCGCGAACTTCTCCAGATCAGCAACCCCAGCCAACAGAATCAGCGAGGGTGTCCGCTCTCAACAGGGCATTTATACTTCCTACACTTCAGCAACACGCACCTTGATTTGGTGATCTGTCAAAAATGCGACTTGGGCAAGGTCGAACATGGCCTTGCCGTGTGCGCTCGTATTGGCTAACTCGCCATTGCAATCAAGTGAAACATAATCCTGTCGGCAATTTAAATTTGATGGCAACTTGGGGTAAAAGTAAATTAAGCAGCCTCCGTAAGACTGACCGTCAAGTAATACGCGTTTCACTCGTGCCTCGTGGTAGAGCGTTGCGGCGGATACGGTCTGACAGAAGAGGACTGAGAGAACAAATAAGCTAATTCTTTTCACGTCGCAAGCTCCGGCTGTTTTAAAAAAATTTTTTGAAAATGAGAGGTGGACAATACATTCTGCCGAGGTGGTGGTGCAAAAGGACTCACTTTTTTCTGCGCTCTTGGTATTATTATTTCATCAATGTCAATCATTGCTGGTAATCCTAATCCCACCCAAATCGAGATCACGTCAATTTTTGATTTTGGTTAGCCTTTTGTGTTTAATGGGTCAAGCATTTCTTACATCATTGGGGGATATCATGCTAAACCTGCTCAGAGCTGCGTTATGCGGTACGGCAATGTGCTCAGCCGTCGCCTTTGCCGCGGGGGTCGACTCGGCAAATGTGACCGTTTTTGAAGATGGCGCGCCCGCACAAGCGGCGTCGATGAACGCAAATTTCCAGGCGCTTGTCGATGCAATCAACGCCAGTGCGGCAACGATCGCAGCTCATGAAGAGCGCATCGCCGCGTTAGAATCCAATGGTACGTCTGGGGGCAGTACGCCGGTTAGCAACAGTGTGGCTGGAAATAGCTACTCGATTGTGGTTTCCGGGGTTATTCATAGATCGGGTAATAACGGTTATCACAGCGTCAATAACTATTCGTCGACGTTCACCGCGAACTTTAATGACAATGGGACGATGAGTATAACGGGGCTTGAGAACGAGGCGGAGCTTGGGTTGTTCCTGAAGGATACGCCACTCGAGGGCGGCTTCACGAGATGGGAACTCGACAGTGAGTTAAAGATTCAGCTCAGGGATGAGAGCAGACAGGCCGGTGGCGCCTTTTCTCAAACCGGTTCCACTGTAACGATTCCCGATTTGGGTCTGACACTGGAAGTCGCTTTTGATGGTAGTGTCGTGGTTGGTACGGGTTTCCGGACAGGCACAGAGTCTGTGGCGGGTGGGTTTGTGTACAGTGAATCTAATATGGTGGTAGGTGTTAGGGTGGAGTAGTTGAAAGCCCAAGCGCCCACGGATGATCTCTGAGGCGTTTACTGCATCAATTTGACAGAGCGGCTCTTATTGGTGGCATCCGTCAACTCTCATTTAGTTCTTCTCTTTTCTCAAAATCGCCTGTAACACGGCGGGGTTAAGTCCTGTTACTGGCAGATCCGACGCAGACAAGGGGTCACTGCCGAAGGCTAATTCGTCAAGATCGCTCACGCCATCGTTATCGTCGTCATCGTCGAGACCGAGTGAAGCTGCCTGGATTTGCTCCCCCGAGGCGCCCGCATTCCAGTCGTCAGCAAGGCCATCGCCATCCGTATCGACCGAGGCGGCTCCATCGTACGGGAAAGCATCATCGACGTTAGCAGCACCATCGCCATCCCAATCATCGGGGTTGTCCGATGCCCAGACGGCTTCCCCCCAGTTTGACTGTCCCCAAACGAGTACGGGGGTCGCATGGCTGGCGTTGGCGGACGCGAGTCCGATTATAACTAGTGCAACGAGGGACGCTCTTTTTCCCTCGGACGCGGCAAAGGACAACGTTCGTGTCAAGCGCATTACCTACTCCGAAACCCTTTTATCCTTCATTAAATAAGCTATCACAGCTGTTCACTCGGTGGCAACAAAACAAAAGCTTGCATCTTGATTACCGGCCTAGTGAAGCGGTACGTGTTCGACGAGACGGCACTCGTCCTCAAATCTGCCGATATCATGGGTTCGGTTCTGGCGCTGTAACATCTCCATAAATTCGAGCGTCCTCTGCTACTCTAAGATTTTCTACCCGAAATTCCACGCCCGATCCGCTTGGCGGGTCGATGAAAAGTCTTGATGAATCCTCCAGAAGCGACAAGCCCATGGCGCTCAATCACCGCGTGGATAGTGCTCTTCGCGGGCGCTTTGATGACAGGGTATTCCCGAATTAGTTTTTCACGGATTTTGGCGGCTCCCCATGTTGGATGTTTCTTGCGAATCCCAACAATGGTGCGCTCAATCTGAAACGGTAACTGGTTAGCGTGGCGATAGGGTCGCCTCGAACGCTCATCGAGGCCGGCGATCCCGCTGTCTTTGTAGCGATTGAAGATTTTATAGCCCGTAGGTCGGGAGATACCGAACTCTCGACACAGCTTGGCCATATTCTCGCCTTCGAGTAGGCGGGCAACAAAACGTAGTTTCTCATCCATCGGCTTACACTCGTTCCAAGGCATCTGGAGACCCCTCCAAATGCATCAATGTGTAAACGATGTCTCCGGGTTAATCTGTAAGCGATGTCTCGGGTACCACATTTTGCTCGCAGTACTCTGAGTTAATGAAAATCGGCTTGCAGTGCTTCAATCTTCATACGTTTTTTTTGAGCGTTGGCCACAGCCTTATCGCACGCGC
>CAJXNM010000093.1 GCA_913057135.1 uncultured Halieaceae bacterium | reverse complement strand
CCATTTAAAGTGGTACGCGAGCTGGGTTTAGAACGTCGTGAGACAGTTCGGTCCCTATCTGCCGTGGGCGTTGGAGAATTGAGGGAAGCTGCTCCTAGTACGAGAGGACCGGAGTGGACGAACCTCTGGTGTTCCGGTTGTGTCGCCAGACGCATTGCCGGGTAGCTACGTTCGGAAGGGATAACCGCTGAAAGCATCTAAGCGGGAAGCCCCTCCCAAGACTAGTTCTCCCTGACCCCTTGAGGGTCCTAAAGAGCCGTCCAAGACTAGGACGTTGATAGGCTGGGTGTGGAAGCGTTGTGAGGCGTTGAGCTAACCAGTACTAATTGCTCGTGCGGCTTGACCATATAATCCAAGTTGTTTGGTGTGTAGATACACACGAAGAAAACACGGATGTTGTGATCGAGTCATAGTGTGAAAGTCTGCCAAAACCTAGGCAGCAGGACTCAGTACGATTTATCGCCCTATTTGAGTGATTTTGTCGCGTTCTACGTGGCTCTGTCATTCATGCCAGTTTGCCTGGCGACAATAGAACGTTGGAACCACCTGACTCCATCCCGAACTCAGAAGTGAAACGACGTATCGCCGATGGTAGTGTGGGGTCTCCCCATGTGAGAGTAGGTCATCGCCAGGCTTCTAAACAGAAAATCCCAGTACCCATGTACTGGGATTTTTTTTGTCTTTCTGACATGCTCCTTTCTAGGGGCTCTGACACTCCGTCTGACTGGCAGTGCCACGCCGCTGTGTCTTACACGCATATGTTGTCGCACGCTCATCGTAGGCGTTCGAGTGTGCATAACATCAAGTGATGGCATTAAACGAGCCGGGGAAATGATGGCCAATCAACAATATCCACATTATTGGTTCAAGCGCCGCCGCTACGGCTGGGGTTGGTATCCTGTTACTTGGCAGGGTTGGGCCTCGGTTATTGTCTATGTGGTCATTGTGCTTGGTACTCATCGACTGGTGCCAAGCCTAGGTTTACCGGTATTGGTTGTGGCGACGGTATTGTTGATTGGGGTGTGTGCTCGAAAAGGACCTTCGCCACGATGGCGTTGGGGGAGTAGCCCCCAGGATGACCCTGACCTTGATGCATGACTTGCCGCGATAAGCGCATATTTTGCAGCGCAGATTATCAGCCCAGCTGATCGAGTGGTTTACACGACAGGAGCGCCTTTATTCGGTTAATTATGTACCCGTTGCGTCCAAGTTGGGGTTCCACGCCACAGGCTCCCAGCTGGGGATTTGCAGCGTTAGCACGGTGCCGCCCTCGCCATTGGCGATTCCGAGATGACCACCCATGCTGACCGCCATACCGTGGCTTAATGACAGTCCTAGGCCGACGCCTTCATTAACCGGTTTGGTGGTGAAAAACGGCTCCATAACACGATCAACCAGGTCTGGGGCAATGCCGGGACCGTTATCTATAATTTGGACCAGCCAAAGGTCCTGTTCTGGTGTTAGCGCGATCGTAATTTCACCGGGCGTTGGTGTACTCCGCACCGCGTACAAGGCATTAGAGAGACCGCTAGTCACAATCTGATCGATCATTTGTGGCTCGCCCAGCGCAACAGCGGGGTAATTAGGTAATTCAACCCTGATAGTCACGTCGTCGGTATAGTGGTGTGTTTTGAAGGAGTCGACGATGCCCTCTAAACAAGCGCCTAAATCGACAGGTGCTAGATCGCCTTTTTGAATACGTCCAAAGGACCGCATTCTTGCCACCAGACTACCCGCCCGATCGACTAAATCATCGAGTCGCTGGAACTTTTGACGAACCGCGGGTTGTGTGTCGTAGAGTGTTGCTGTCAGCCGCTTCAGATTAGCAGCTACCAGGCGAATACTGTGCAGTGGCTGGTTGAGTTCATGAGCTAAGCCGGTCGACATTTCACCGAGTGAGGCTAGCTTGGTGAGATTGCTTAACTGACTTTCAGCAACTTTTCGTTCGGTTACATCCGTTACGATAACCCAAACCCCACCGGTATTACCGTGCTTATCCAGATAATCGGCCACCACCGCATAGAAATGCCGCGGCGCTCCGGTCTCATCGGTGAAGTTCAGGTCCTTTAAATAACCTTCAGCACCGGTATCCTCCGGTGCCCAGTTGGCTAAATTGGGACAGAGCTTGATTAGGGTTTGCCAGTGTGGATTTGTGTATTCGATGACACCTGCGGCCGAGCGAGCGGCAATACCAATCGGCGCTTTGTCTGTGAGTGAACGCAAGCTGGCGTGACTGCGTGCTAAATCAGCACGTGCCTCTTCCAGTTCGCGCGTGCGCAATGCCACTGTCGCTTCAAGGGTGCGACGGGTTTGGCGGTTGACCAGACTTTGCCGGACTAAAAACAGAGTGCCGATAAGGGACATGCTGATGAGCAGTACCAGATCGATAGTGATTCGTTCTAGGGTGATGCCCGAGCGCGCCACAACAATGACGATGGCAACAAAATACAGACCAAACGCTGATATTGCGCTGATGGTCCAAGTCGATGAGAAATCGGCGCTTTGTTGCTCACCGATTGTTTTTTCTATGGGGCAAGTGCGTTGGCTTTGTGTCGCAAATAATAGCGCCGCCAGTGCTATGCCCTGAAACGGACCCGCCAATGCGAACAGGGTTTCCCGCCACTCGGTGTTCAAATAGAGTCCGGAGCCGATGAAGCCGTCAGCGACAAATGTAGCACCGATAAAGACAGCGATACCCAGAAGCATCCTACCTCTCGCGGCCGGGTTAGGGCGCCTGAGTACCAATACGAGCCAAGCCATCATCGCGATATCGAGTAATGGATATCCCAACTGTAGGATGAAGCTGGGTAAACCACCGCTCGCGTCTTGAGTCTGACGACTGATGACCAAAAGCCATATCAGGGAACTTAATGCCAATACCGTTGTGAGCGTATCAAGGGTAGGCAGTCGCCAATCTGGGGTTTCTTTGGTGCCAGCACGCATCGATCGGAGCGCTACAACGACCATGACATAAGCGGAGATCTGCAGCGAGTCTCCCAGCGGGCTGATAATGGGTCCGGCGATGGAATCTCCGCCCGAGCGTGCCACGATAAAACTGCATATGGCAGCAAAATCAAGAGTGAGTGCTGCCAGTAGGGTACCCCAGGTACGCCGCCTGCTGTCGGTGGGCTCTCGAACCGTGGCCCTCAATAAAGCGGCTAAAACCGCAAGCCGAATGAGCAGGTTACAGACCAGTGCCAGCGTCGACATGATAGGCAACTCGGTTGCGGCTCGCCCCAGGAGTTGCCACGGGGCAAAGCCGACTAGCAGACAGATGCCGAGCGGGACATAAGCGAAAGCTAACCTGTAGTTTGTGTTGTTATTGAAAGCCAAGCCCAAGGTCCTAGTGATAAATCTCTAGAAGTGGTGAAACATAGCACATCGTGACTGGCCGGTTGTCTCAAATAGCAGGCGTTGCGCTCCATCTTGCTATCGAGCCAGAGATTATCCTTTTACCACCTCGATCACCGGATTTTTTCCTTGCGCAAAGCGATAGGAGGGCCATTTACGGGGCGGGGTATTGGGATCCAAGCCAGTTTGGGTTTGAAGTTACTGGGAAGTTCCAGTACCGACCCGCGCAGTAGGTGAAACAGGCACACTTTTCCGATCATGTAGGCGAAGTGCATTCCAATGCACTTGTGTGCGCCACCGCCGAAGGGATGAAAGCAAAAGCTGTGCTGCTTGTGCTCGGCCCGCTCGTCGTTGAAGTGCTCTGGACCCAGCCGTATCCGTGAAATGTCGCCGTAGCGGTTAACTCGCTGTCGAGTGGTGTTGAGTAAGTCCGAAACCATGGGTAGTGCAGAGCCCACCAAGGGCAAGCCCCAATCTCCGGGAATGTGATTTAGCTGGCGATGGTTCGGGGGCGCGTATTGGGGGGGGGCACAGCGCTGCTCTCTGTTTTTGCTATTGTTAAATCAGCTGTATTACTTGAGGCTGTCTTGATGCTCGCAAGTGTAATTGTTCAACATCGAACAAGGGACGACCCTCTTTTATCTCTGGGCAGCTTGATTCCTTCGTATCACGAATAATGATTCAGCCAACTCGAGAAAGCACGCTATGACCTATGAGCTCTATGCCGTGTACGACGCCGATGGATCCCTCTCGGGGGAGTTGGCTTATTTGGCCGGCAAG
>CAJXNM010000092.1 GCA_913057135.1 uncultured Halieaceae bacterium | reverse complement strand
AAAACGGAATCAGCGTAAAACCCTCATGCTGTAACCGCACGTGGGCCGACATCGCTGACAAGGCCATGATGACATCGGGCCTGAAATCTGTCGGTGCCATTTGCCGAAAAGCCGCCGTCTGGCTACAGAGATAAACCTTCACACCAGCTGCATTCAATTGATCGAGCAATGCCGAGTTAGGGTTCGGATCGTTAAAGCGGCGGGCATAAGCCTCATCGGTTAACAGATCATTTGCTGCCATACCGTGCACAACAACAGAAAACTCAATGTTGTCGGAGGGCACACCGTATTGGGCATTCATATTTAGAAAGCGCGCCACCGACACCAGTTTCCGATTGAGATCGCCCGGAAACTCGGCAGTCTCACCAATATCAATCGACACCTTGTAATGGGTTTGAGGATCTAAATTGTAAGCACCAGGTGGTGGCAGCATGACCGGACCAAAATCTGGCACCACCGGGCCGGTGACAGCGCCCTTAAAAGCGTCCTCCTCAGCCGTTGTCGGCTGTACCAAAAGTGCCGCCAGCACCAGCAATAGTCCCATCAAAGATCGGCTTAGCGTTTGCGTCGTCATCGATTTTGTCTCCCCAGAGATATCTACTTACAGCACCGCAAGTAACATGAGCACCAAGCCTAACAGACCCACACCCCAGACCAGACTGCGCACATAGGCGATGCCCAAGACATAGGTTGGGATATAGACAACACGCGCCCAAAAATAGACCTGAGCACCCAGCAGTGCCTCATCACCGGCACCCGACAAATGCGCCACGAGGGCAATAGGCACGAATAAAGCCATGCCCTCAAGCGCATTCTGTGCTGTCCGCTGCGCCCGCCCTCCAAGCTCAGTGGGTTCGGGCAATCGATCTCGGTTGCCAAGGGCTTGGTGCAACCCTTCGGCTGTCCACTCTCTGTTACGCAAGACAGCGCCGAGCATGATGGTCGCAAATGTGAGAAGAGTGACGTGAATGATGATCTCAAGAAGTGGTGTCATGGCCTATCCTTGTTGTGACGACGGTTGGACTATACACAAATCAAGGTCACCGACTAGTGACGTTGGGCTACTTTGGGCAATCGTAGATGACATACATCTTCCGGTAGCCGTCACTCTCCCATATACCCGTCCAACCCTTTGGTAACAGGACAGTATCGCCGGCAATCACCTTAACCGCAGTCCCATCGCTGGGTGTCAGGGTGACGCCACCTTCGAAAAACAGCATCAGCTCATCGTAGGGGTAGGGGTCCTTAACGGTATACCGGTTGGGGCCCGTTTCATAAAAACCGGTTTGTAAACATCCATCCCCCGACTCATGCCACAACCGATCGAGCGCCTGTGTTTCCCCCACTTCCGATACCTCGGGTAGACGCTGTGTATTGGGATGCTCGAAGACGGAACCGGCTAAATCCTCTGCCGATAAACGCTGTATTTCAGGTACTGCTTGCTGCGCCCATACCGAAGATATCGACAACAGGAACGTCGTAGATAACACGGCCACTTGATGATAAGACATGATGACAGAAACCCTCGCAACACTATTGTTATTCATTTATGAGCACCTTAGTGCACTTGCACAATAGCTGCATCTTATGCACAGACGCTGATATTCATTGAGCAGTGGCGAACTACAAGCCGATCACAAACCTACCGTTAGCTGGCCGTCAACGCTTCAAGATGCGCCATGACACTGCCGGGCAATACATCAAGGTTATATCCACCCTCCAACACCGACACTACCCGTCCTCGTGCGAATTGGTTCGCTACCGCAAGTATTTGCTCAGTAATATGACGATAATCTAAGTTGACCCATTCAAATTGGGCCAGCGGATCATCCCGATGAGCATCGAATCCTGCGGATACCAAAATGATATCGGGCTTGTGGCGGGTAATCGCCGGCCACCAATCAGCATCAAACGCCCGTAAAAAATCATCCCCTCGGGTACCCGCAGGCAGCGGTGTATTGACAATATTGGACTGCAATACATCGTGTAGGCGATGGGGGTAGTAGGGATGCTGAAAACTGGAGCACACCAAAATCTCGGGATAACTGCGGCAAATATCGACAGTGCCATTACCGTGGTGTACATCGAAATCGAGAATCGCTACGCGTTCAATACCGTCCAAAGAAAGGGCATTAATAGCTGCAATAGCCACACTGTTAAGCAAGCAAAACCCCATGGCCGTGTCTTTCTCAGCATGATGCCCCGGTGGGCGCACCGCGCAAAACACTCGCCGCTCATCGCCCTCCACCACATCCTGAACACCCTGCCACACAGCGCCGGCAGCGTATTCAGCTGCAGCCAAGCTGCGAACTCCCAGCCATGTATCCGCGTCCAATGCCAAAGGGGCCTGCCCGGGATTTTGGCTGTTTAAATAGGCGATATGCCCAGCGCCGTGAGCTTGCGACACGCAATCTGAAGAAATAGCAGGAGCGGATACCAAGGGATGGTCGTCGGTGAAGCCGGTATTCCGGAGATGCTCAAGCACCACCGCCAGGCGGGCTGAGCATTCCGGATGACCATCGGGCACCGAGTGATGCAGACAATCGTTGTGGGTATAGATTTTCATGGTTCATCCATCCATATCCACACAACCGCGAACGACGCCCAAGGTAACACCTAGCGCTTCAACTGCGCCTTTATCGTGTTCTCAGTCTTCGAGCTGTAAGGTGGCAGCATACCCCCAAGTTTGGCTACGTTAATCGACGTCTGCCGATACACCGACTTCGCGTGACTAAAGGTTCTGAAACCTTCAAGGCCGTGGTAGCTGCCCATACCGCTTGGACCAATACCACCAAAGGGCAAGTCTTCTTGCACAATGTGCATGAGCACATCGTTAACGCAGACGCCACCGGAGGTCGTACGCTTAATCAGCGCCTCCTCTTCGGCGTTGTCACTACCGAAGTAATAGGCCGCCAAAGGTCGCGGGCGACGATTAATGTAATCGATGGTCTCATCAAATGATTGATAAGTAAGTATCGGTAACAAGGGACCGAAGATTTCCTCTTGCATCAAAGCCAGGTCATCTTCCGGTTTCACAATAAGGGTCGGTGGAATTTTGAAACTGCCTGACTGACTCTCGAAGTCTTCGTTACCGGGGTTCAGTGCAACGATGCGCTGGCCACGGATGTTAGCTTCCTCTAAATAACCGCTAAGACGCTGATAGTGCCGCGCATTAACGACCGAAGTGTATTCCGGGTTCTGCAGCAGTGTCGGATACATACCCTCAACGGCACTCTTCGCAGCAGCAACCACCTGCTCTAACTGTTCCTCGGGCACCAACAGATAGTCGGGGGCCAAACAGATCTGACCGGCATTCAATGTTTTGCCGAGCATGATGCGCTGCATGGTCAATTCGAGATTTGCCGACCGAGAGATAACAACAGGGGATTTACCGCCTAACTCCAAGGTCAGTGGTACGAGATTTCGACTGGCAGCCGCCATGATGTGTCGGGCAATACCCGTTGCACCGGTGAAGATCATGTGGTCAAACGGCAAACCCGCAAAAGCCTGCCCGACCTCGGGTCCCCCAGTGAACACCGCAGCTTCGGTGGCATCGAACGCTTCGGCGATCATGCTAGCAATGACGTCAGAGGTTGCCGGCGTGAACTCCGAAGGCTTGATCATAACCCGGTTACCCGCGGCGAGAATCCCGGCCATCGGCTGGAACACCATCGCCACCGGGAAATTCCAGGGCGCGACAATGCCGACCACCCCTTTGGGTTGATACTCAATACGAGAGCGTCCACCCAACAAATTTAAGGGAAAAATGGTAGGCCGCTTTTCCGCCTTCATCCAACCTTTCAGATGCTTGCGCGCGTGCTTCAGGGTACCCACTGAGCTAGCCACATCGGACAATAAATTGACCTGTCGTGGCCTGCAGGTAAAGTCGGTATTCAGGGCTTCACTGATGGCATCAGCGTGGCGAATGAGCACATCAATAGCGCGATTAATGCGATCGATGCGGGTGCCGGCGTCCACAGCACCCTCTTGCAAATAGCTGTCTCGCTGCTTCTGCAATGCCGCCAACATCTCGGTATCGACACCGCTGTCTAAGGTCATGGGCTGAGGTGCGTTCACGGTTGTATCCTCCAGTCGCTGTTATTGTTTTGACGTCGGTCGTACTCGCACTAGA
>CAJXNM010000091.1 GCA_913057135.1 uncultured Halieaceae bacterium | reverse complement strand
GTGACCCAGGCTAAAGGCCAAGTCAATAACTACGCGGCGGTTGAGCTGTTTGGTTCGGTGCTCAACGAAGTGTCCATCACGCAAAACGGCAGCGACAACGTGGCGGACTTGAGCCTGAACGACGGCGTCAGCGGCATCTTCGGTAACCGCAACAAAGTGACCATTACCCAAGAGCTCGATGGCAACTCGATTGGCCTGTTGGTGGAAGGTAACCGCAACACCTTTACCGCCATTCAAGGTGACGGGGAAGGCAGCAGCATTGATGCCATCTTAAAGGGCAACCGCAACACCGCCACCATTACCCACGAGTTGGCCGGTGGCAACACGGTTGAGCTGCTCATTGAAGGCTCCGACAACCTGTTCACGGCTTCTCAGGGCGAGGCGAGCACCATCGTCGCGGCCCAGTACGGTGATGCCAATGTCATGCAGTTCGCCCAAGTGGGTATCAACAACGCCATCTACGCGACCCAGCGGTAATCCACTGGTGAGCTAATCCGCGCGGCGTGATCCGAGAAACCGTTTCACGCCGCCAGGAGGGTTTTCCCATGACATCGAATTCGATCTTTTCAGATCTCTCAATTTCCTCAGTAGTTGCCGCCGCCGGCACAACCGCATGCTCCGAGTATGAAGTGGCCGGCATGGTATCGAAGGAATCCCAGCCTGGTGTGTCGTGGCCTCGGCTACGCATCTGGGCGGGTACAGCCGCCACTCGGCGCAAACCCCTGTTGTCAGCGATTGGCTGGCTGAACAGGTTCTCAGTTCTCCCCGCAAGCGGGGTGTCAAAACTTACCTACAGGAGCGCGACTATGAAAGCGACTAAAGGAAACGGCCAGCGACACCTCGGTGTGTTGGTGGCTGCAGGATTGCTGGCCCTCAGTGGTGCAGCACAAGCTCGGGATACCGGTGATCTTCGCAACGTTGAAGTACCGTTGCCCTCTAATATCAATGAAGTGGTTAAGGATAAGGACGCGGCTATTGCCCTGGGTAAAGCTCTGTTCTGGGACATGCAGGTTGGTGTCAATGACGAATACGCCTGTGCCACCTGTCACCACAAAGCCGGTGGCGATAGCCGCGTGAACTTCCGTTCGCTGCATCCGGGATACAACGGACAAATTGACGTTGAAGGTCCCGAGTTAATGGCCAGCGATTTCCCTTTCCGTCGTCGTACCGACGATGTGGTGGGATCTATCGGTGTGCCACTTCATACATTCAAGAGCGTCGACCCTGTCACCGGCGAAGAGGTGTGCGAGCTGGTTGGGGATGACCCAGAAGCCTACCAAGTAACCGGTATGCACTCACCCATCACCATCAATGCGGTCTTCCAAGAGCGCTTGTTCTGGGATGGTCGTGCGCGTTCGAAGTTCAACGGAGTGAACATTCACGGTGATGATTTGGACCGTGAGGACTACCCCAAGATCTTTGTTGATAACGGCAGCGGTTTTGAAGCTACCGAGTTCAGCATTGAGCACGCGGCACTGGCATCGCAGTCAGTAGGGCCTGCACTTTCGGCTGTCGAAATGTCATGTGTTGGACGGACTTGGCCCGATATCGGTATGAAGTTGTTGCCACGCAAGCCACTCGCTAAGCAGGTGACCGCTAAGAGTGACAGCGTCTTGGGTTCCTACGTGGGCGATGACGGCAAGTTTGCCGGTGACATCACCTACCGTGACATGGTCTATGCCGCCTTCCAAGACAAGTATGTTTCGAACATGCCTGCGGGAGATACGGGTCTGACCGTTGAGCAAGCGAACTTCTCGCTCTACTGGGGTATTGCCCTGAATCTCTACCAAGCGACATTGGTATCGGATGACAGCCCATGGGATCGTTATATGCGTGGGGATCGTCGTGCTGTATCGGCTTCAGCGAAGCGTGGACATGAAGTGTTTAACGGTGAAGGTGCGTGCTATCACTGTCACCGTGATGCGGAAACCTCGAACGCGGCCATTACCAATGGCGGTAACTCGAAGGCCTTCGCTAACATCGGTGTTCGTCCGATCCGCGAGAACCGAGGTCTTCGCCGGGGTGAGCACAAGTCGGTGGGCATCCGCAATGCAGAGCTCAATAACCCCTACATGTGGAATGGTGGTCAGCTGACCCTGCGTCAATTGGTACGCTTCTACAATAAGGGCGGTGACTTCCGTGGTCGTCATAACGAGCTGGATCCCCTGGGCCTGAGCAACCGTCAGGAGCGCGATTTGGTGTCGTTCATGCTGGCTCTGACCGACGACCGCGTTCGTTGCGATGCAGGCAAGTTCGACCACCCCTCGCTCGAGCTTGAGCATGGTGAAGATCTACCCGCGGTAGGTGCTGAAGGTCTCCAACAGTGCTGGAAACCTGCCTTAGACGATGGTTCAAAAAACTTCCACTACAAGTTGCGAGTCGCTGATACCGGTGCCAGCCAGGTGGAAGCGGTTGCGACCCAGACGCCTGAGCCTGTTGATCAGACACCAGCTCCTATTGAGCCCGTGGAAGAGGCGCCGGTTGTCACTGCGGCAGAAGCCGAGCACCAAGTGGCCGTGCAGACTGCAGCTGACAAGGCTGCACAGCGTCGGGCAGAGCGTGAGGCTGCGCGTGCTGAGCGTCAAGCGCGGCTGGAGGCTGCCCGTGCTGAGCGGCGTGCGGCTCGGGAAGCACGACGACAGAGCCGTGGTCGATAAGGGGCCGATAGTTCTGAAGGTGTCTATTGCAAGCAACGTCTACGCTACAGCGTAATTCCCCACGGGGCTCTGCTGCCCCAACAACTAAACCCCCGACAGCGCCGCTGTCGGGGGTTTTTCGTTTTGCAAATTGGAACTGAATCGCCGCCCCGCTGATCACTAACAAGTTGGTATTTGCTGTGAGCGAATTCAATGATTGACAGTTTTATTATCGTTTCATCTTTTTTGAACAACATTAAGTTCGTTTTTCTGTCTAAATCGAATCATCAAGCGACACAGATTTACATTTTGCGAAGCAAAATGAAATCAATGACTTTCAGATTAAGAATTATTTTCCTAGAGTGCGCGCCATATCGCGTTTTTGGTGGACCGAGCGCGAGAAAAATTTGGTGACGGGTGTGGGTGACCCCAGTCGAAGAGCACAACTAGGAGCATGCAAACATGACATTACTTAAGCAAAGCCGCCGCCTGTTAATAGCAGCTGTCGCAGCGGCATCGATGACCCATGGGTTGGGCGCACTGGCCGATGTTGGCGATTTAAGAACGGTGCCGGTACCCATGCCGGATAATCTTGATACCTTTGTAAAGGACAAGACCGCTGCTATTGCGTTGGGCAAAGCACTGTTTTGGGATATGCAGGTCGGTGTTAACGACCGCTACGCCTGTGCTACCTGCCACCACAAGGCAGGGGGCGATAGCCGTGTTAATTTCCGATCACTGCACCCAGGCGCCAATGGGCAGATAGATGTTAATGGCCCGTCACTCACGCCGGCGGATTTTCCGTTCGGTCCCAACGTAGACGACATTGTGGGCTCTATTGGGGTGGCGCCCCATGCCTTTTTGGGGGTAGATGCCTCTGGTCAGGAAAACTGTCAGCTACTAGGCGATGATCCCCAAGCCAATCAGGTGACGGGTATGCACTCCCCAGCCACCGTGAATGCCATCTTCTCAGAGCAGCAGTTTTGGGATGGTCGTGCGCAACCGATCTTTAATGGCGTCGATATTCACGGTACCAATCACGATACCGATAGCTACCCAGTGGTTTACGAAATCAATGATGACGGGCAAGTCGCTGCGGCCAACATTGCAATTGGTAACGCCTCTTTGGCGTCTCAAGCGGTGGGGCCTGCATTGAATCCTGTAGAAATGTCCTGTGCATTTCGCGAGTGGGGGCACTTGGCCAAGAAGCTATTGCCGCGCAAGCCCCTAGCCAATCAGGAAATAGCACCCAATGACAGTGTGTTGGGTAGCTATGTTGACAGCAATGGGAGTTTTGCCGACGGTACCACCTATCGAGACTTAATTTACGCAGCTTTCAATGACCGCTATGTGTCGAGCTTGGCGGCCGGTGACACGGGCTGGACAGTGGAAGAGGCCAATTTCTCCTTGTACTGGGGTCTGGCGCTGAATCTGTATCAGTCGCTGCTGGTATCCGATGACAGCCCTTGGGATCGCTATATTCGTGGTGATAGCAGTGCTGTCCCAGATGCGGCCATCCGGGGGCATGAAGTATTCGTGGGTGACGGGGAGTGCGATCGCTGTCACCGGGGCGCTGAAACC
>CAJXNM010000090.1 GCA_913057135.1 uncultured Halieaceae bacterium | reverse complement strand
ACCGCTACAGGGCTAGCGCTGGCGATGTTGTAGGTGTCGGCGATGCTCAGTGGTCGGGCAATGCGCTATTCCTTGATTACGTACTTCGCATTGCCCTGGAAGATGGTTCCATCGATGTGGCCATTGACGATCGTATGTACCGAGTCAGCGACAATGTGGTGATAAACGAGTCGGTCATGCGCAAGTTTGGGGTTAAGGTGGGTACCATCTTGCTCACCATTATCAGGCATCCAGACCAACCCTATAGCTGTCCAAGCTAGATCGTTTACAGGGACAACCGCTTCGACCATGCAAGCTCAGCGTACGGCTCAGACCCTCGGATTTGCGGGACTTATACCCTTCTACGGCGCGCTACTGGCCTTTGCGGTGTTCGAGGATTACCCCCGCTCCTTGGCGATTCAAGGCTTTTTGGTGTATTCGCTGGCCATTCTGTGTTTCCTGGCCGGCGCCCTCTGGGGATACGCTCGCTGCCGGCCAGCGCGGGAGCAAAGTCAGCGTCTGTTGGTCAGTAACGGTATTGTATTGTTCGCTGTGGCGAGCATGTTGACGGCCCAGTTTGCCCTAGCAGCACTCCTGCTCATGCTTGGGTACTTGGCCCTGCTGTGGTTCGAGCGCAATGTCGATGGCAGCCACACCTGGTATGCGCGTATGCGCTGGCAGCTGACATTGGGTGTGGTGGTGGCTCATGGACTGTATATTGCGCTGCACAGCGCCGGCGCCTAGCGTCAATAACAATCAAAACAAAACAAAGGGAGCATCCCTGTGGATCACCAGCGCCTCATCTTGCACCATTACACCTATTCCCCTTACGCCGAGAAGATTCGTCTGTTGCTGGGGGCTGGTGCGGTGCCCTGGTATTCGGCCATATCACCCGAGATGCCCCCGCGGCCAAATGTGGACCCGCTCACCGGCGGCTATAGGCGCATTCCCGTGGCGCAAATAGGTGCCGATATCTTTTGTGATACGGCGCTCATTGCCCAGGAAATTGCCTGCATGGCCGATAACCCCAGTTTGGGTGCGCTACCCGATGATCCGTCTGTAGAGCAATTAGTCGGGCGAGCCGAGGGCGATGTCTTTTTCTCTGCCATAACCGGCGCTTCCCAGCTGCGGGTGCTGGCGTGGCTCCTAATGGGCTTCGGTCTTAAAGGTACCCGTGCGTTCATGAAAGACCGGCAGGGCATGATGGCCTCGGGAACGGTGCGGCCCCCCAGGGGTGCCGCTGCAAGGCGGTTATTCGATGGCTTTCTCGCCGATTTAGAAGCCCAGTTACAGCACCGAGAGTGGCTCTCTGGGGATAACATGGGCTGTGCCGATGCCGCCGTATATCACCCCATTTGGTTTAAGACCAATATCTACAAGCGCTCGGTAACCCAGTCTTACCCCAATGTGACTCGCTGGTATCAGGCGGTATCGGCGGTGGGCCATGGCGACTGCGCAGAACTATCGGGCGCCGATGCCCTAGCCGCTGCCAAGGCCTCCCAACCCCGGGCACTGCTCGAAACCTCGGTGCCTGATGCACCAGTCGGTCAGCAGGTGTCCATCACACCCAATGACTATGCGCGTATTCCCGTACGGGGCACGTTGGTGGCAATGACGAGCAGCAGTCTCATTGTCGCGCGAGACACCGCAGACCTTGGCTTATTACACGTCCATTTTCCCCGTGACGGGTACGAGGTGAGCACACTATGAGCGCGCCCAATGATGCGTCTAGCCAGCAGGTCGAAGCTGCGGAAACCCCATCGGCGTCAGTAACCGATAAAGCAGCAGAGACCACAAGTCCATCCCAGCCCATTCCCGTTGCACTGATAACCGGCGCCTCGGCGGGTCTTGGCGCTGAATTCGCCCGGCAATTGGCGGCCCACGGCTTAAATTTGGTACTGGTGGCCCGCCGGCTCGATAAGCTGGAGGCCTTAGCCAGCGATTTGCGGGCGCGTTACAAAATAGACGTTTTCACCCTTGCGGCCGATCTCGCTGACCCGGCTAGTCCCGCTCACATAGAGGCAAGCTGCCAGGCGCATCATTGGCAGGTGGATTGGCTCATTAACAATGCGGGTAGTGCAGGGCCCGATTTGCTAGTGGATCGTGACTGGCCTGAGCATCAGGGGTTTTATCAACTCATGATGGTGTCCGTCGCCGAGCTTTGTCATCGGTTTATCCCGCCCATGGTCGAAAGGCGTTTTGGCCGGGTGGTCAACGTGGCATCGGTGGCGGGGCGCATCGCTAGGTCAGGTGGCTGCAATTATGGGCCTAGCAAGACCTACGTGATTGCCTTATCCGAGGAGCTGAACCTATCGGTTGCCGCCAAAGGAGTTAATGTGACTGCCCTGTGCCCAGGTTTCACCCATACGGATTTCCATGAAACCGCGGGCTTGGGCGATATGAAGCGCGCCATGCCAAAGTGGCTATGGTACGACGCCAACGTGGTGGTGGCCGATGGCTTGAAAGGGGTGGAAAAGGGGAAGTCGATAGTGATTTCCGGGCGGCTATACCGGTGGCTCGATCCGTTCTTACAGTCGGTTTGGACCCGCCGGTTTTTTCGGTTGCGTGCGCGACCCGAGTAGGGTGTTGGCTCAGCTCGCAATGAGTGGCCAGTGGTCGGCTGCCCGGTGTGGACTGTGGCGGGTGACCGCTCACACATCGATTGCGGCGGTATCATCCATATGCCCGTCGCCGAAGTACAAAACGCAACAAAACAGTAACCACCAGTCACACCAGCAAACACGGAGAGAGGTACCCATGCCGGTCATTACGTTTATAGAGTTCGATGGCACCGAGCACCAAGTTGATGGCGAGCAAGGATTGTCGCTCATGGAAACCGCTATGAAACACGATATTCCAGGTATCGACGCCGACTGCGGTGGCTCGGCGGTCTGTGGCACCTGTCATTGCTTCATTGAAGCCGCAGGCGAGTTGCCCGAGATCGAGCCCCAGGAAGAGGCCATGCTGGGTTTGCGCCCCGATCGAGCGGACAATTCTCGCTTAAGCTGCCAATTGCGCATTAGTGATGACATGGCCGATATGACGGTGCGGCTACCGGAATTCCAAATGTAAACCTTCATCAACACACGCGCCCTCTTAAACACAATAACACCGAGGACCTCAGCATGAACCAAGCGCTCCAGTTACCGGACGGCCTGCCGGACCCCATCACCACGCCCCTCGAGCAGCTAGATGTGTCTAACCCCAGTCGGTTTGAGCACGACACCTGGCCTACCTTGTTCGCCCGGCTGCGCAATGAAGCGCCGGTGCATTATCAGAGCTGGGGCCCGGGGGGAGAGGGCGCCGAGGGGGACTTTTGGTCGATTACCCGGTTCGAAGATATTGTCGAGATTGAAAAAGACTGGCAGACCTTTTCATCGAATCCGTCCATTGCCATTCTCGATCCTGAGCCGGACATGATCGTGCAGATGTTCATTGCCTCTGACCCGCCGCTCCATGACGAGCAGCGCCGAGCAGTGCAGCCAGCGGTGGCGCCCCGGAACCTGGCAGAATTCGAAGCGCTTATTCGAAGCCGAACCGCCGAGACCTTCGATGCACTACCCGTTTGTGAGACCTTCAACTGGGTCGAGAAAGTATCGATTGATCTCACCACCAAAATGCTGGCTACCCTGTTCGACTTTCCCTACGAGCGCCGTCATAAGCTCACCGAGTGGTCGGACGCCATTACCTCGGATACACGCATAACCAACGGGGAGGGTCTCACCACTGAAGAGCGCCGGGTTTTCGTACTCGAGATGCTGCAAGAATTCAGTGAGCTTTGGCACCACCACAAAGACGATGGCGCCGAGTCTTTCGACCTGATTCGGCTGCTGCAAAAAGACCCGAAAACAGCCAATTTGGTGGACGACCCCTTAGCGTTCATGGGCAACCTGATGCTGTTGATCGTGGGCGGCAATGACACCACCCGCAACTCCATGACCGGCGGTGTCTATTTCTTGAATCAGAACCCCGCCGAGTACGACAAGCTGAAAGCTAACCATCAGCTCATTCCATCGATGGTGTCCGAGATTATTCGCTACCAGACGCCACTACCCCATATGCGCCGTACCACGACCCGGGACGTTGAGTTTCGGGGGCATCACATTCCCAAAGACAGCCGTATTGTGCTGTGGTACATCTCGGCCAACCGCGACGAGCGGGTCATTGAACGACCCGATGAGTTCATTATCGATCGCGCTAACCCCCGCAATCATCTGTCCTTCGGTTGTGGCATCCATCGCTGTATGGGCAATCGACTGGCTGAGATGCAGCTGCGCATTATGTGGGAAGAGGCGCTAAAGCGGTTTAGCCACATAGAGGTCATGGGCGAACCCAAGCGCACCTGTAATAGTTTTGTGCGGGGTTA
>CAJXNM010000089.1 GCA_913057135.1 uncultured Halieaceae bacterium | reverse complement strand
GGCACGTCTTGCAGTGATTCAGAGCGGGCACGCGCTGTCACCACAACCTCCTCAAGCTGAGCTTGGGCTGTTGCTGGCATAAGTAGAGCGCCCGACGTTGACGCCAAAGCGCCGATAGCTAGGGAAAGAAACTTCGGCGTGGTGGCCGGTCGTTTTTGTTCAAGGACGTGGCTGGTCATAGGGTATTCACCTCGTTGGTTCGCTTACCGGGAATGCCATTTCACTGGCTGCTCGGATTCTCTGTACTACCTCACTCCTGGTATGTGCTGGTTTTTATTTGCTTGGTGCCTTGCTCTTTTTTATCAATTGTCCGTACATCACTTGACAGATGACAATATCTCGTGGCGCTGGGCTTCGGTCAAGTGCAACGCCTCAAGAATTTCAGCCGTGTGCTGGCCGACAGCGGGGAGCTCTGGATTAATCTGCCCGGGCTCTTGGCTGTACTTAATGGGAATGCCCATATGGTCGTTGCCCAATGGGTCTTTTACGCGCATCGCGCGGGCGTGGACGTGTTCTGTATCCCATGCCTCCGCCAGGTCCAGAACTGGGCTCCAGCATATGTCCCTGCCGTCAAACCAGTCCCGCCATTCATCGAGGCTGCGTTCTGCAAAGGCTTGACGCAAAAACTCAATAGCCTCTCGATGTCCCTCACCCGCGGGCCCAATAACAGCCTCGACCAGATCGGGCCGGCCAAGACCCTCGAACAGAGCTTGAACAAATTTATGCTCACCACCGCCCAAAGCCAAAAAGCGATCATCGGCCGTGCGGTAAATGTTGAGCATGGCGCCACCACCCAAACTGCGCTCCGCAAGACGATTGGGTGCCTGCTGGCCGCCGAATACGGGGCCCAAAATATTGGGGGAGGCGGCGAGTACGGACTCGAGCATGCTGATATCGACGTAATCGCCCTCGCCGGTGTGCTCACGACGTAACAACGCCATAACGATGCCCGAGAAGGCGAGGTAAGAAGACAGCATGTCAGAGATGGCGACACCGATCATGGCGGGTGCCGCCTGCTCGGACTCGGGTGAGCGGGTTAGGCTCAGAACACCTGAAGCGGCTACAGTGGCGGTATCGTGGGCAGGGCGGTCACGCCAGGGACCGGTTTGGCCAAAGGCAGAAATAGAGCAATAAACAATTTTGGGGTTTAAGGCACGAACCGTTTCGACGCTAAAACCCAATCGCGCCATAACCCCCGGTCTAAATGCTTCTACCAGAACATCGGCCCCCTTGATCAGCTCGGTAAGTGCGGCCTTGCCGGCATCCGATTTGAGATCGAGGGCGATGCTCTCTTTACCCCGCTGGGTGTTGCGAAACATGACCGATTCGCCGTTTTGAGCCCAGGGAAAAGCAGTGAGGGAGCGTGTAGGTTCGGGTGAGTTGGGGTTTTCCACTTTTATAACGCGCGCACCGTGGTCGGCCATCATCTGGGTGGCAGCGGGACCTGGCAGAAACAGCGACAGGTCGATGACGGTATAGCCCTCTAGTTTCATGACGAGCTACTCAGTTAGTGATGCCCTGCTGCTCGAGTTCCGCGAGCTGTTCTGGGCTTAAACCCAGTAAACCACCCAGAATCTCTTGGTTGTGCTCACCAATTTGTGCCCCGGGCCAATCGGTGCGTCCGGGGGTCTCGCTCAGTTTCGGTGCAATCGCAGGGATCTTTAGGGGCGCACCGTTCACGTCAACACTCTCAAACATACCCCGTGCGTTGTAATGTGGATCAGTCATCATGTCTTCAACGCTGTAAATGGGGCCCACCGGGACTCTTGCATCCTCCAGTCGCTGGATAATTTCCACCGAGGTATGAGCGCTGCACCAATCCGACAGGGCCTGATCGATGCGCTCCTGATGGATGACCCGACCGGGATTCTGAGCTAGCTCAGGGTCATCAGCCATGTCCTCGCGACCGGCTTCTCGCATAAGCCGTTTGAAAATGGAGTCACCGTTACCGCCAATGACCACATATTTACCGTCGCCGCACAGATACGTGTTAGTGGGCACAATACCCGTAATGGTGGTACCCGAGGGCTCGCGCACCACGCCGGCACCGTCGTACTCGGGCACGATACCCTCGAGTAGGTTAAAGACGGCTTCATACAGGGCCACGTCTACCACTTGCCCTAGGCCTGTCTTGTGGCGCTGAATGACCGCCAAAAGAACCCCTAGTGCGGCGTGAATGGCGGCGACGGTGTCTCCGAGTGATATGTTGGGGCGTACCGGGGCTTTGCCCGGCTCCCCGTTGATGTATCGGAAGCCGCCATAGCCCTCGGTCACAGAGGCATAGCCAGGTTTTTCCGAAAATGGCCCCGTTTGGCCATAGCCCGAGATGCGTGCATAGATAATGCCCGGATTCACGGCTTTCACAGCATCGGGCCCTAATCCCCAGCTTTCCATGGCACCGGGCCTAAAGTTCTCGACCACGACATCGGCTTTGCTCAGTAATTCGAATGCGAGTTCCCGTCCCCGATCGGTCTTCAAATCGAGGGTCACGCTTTTTTTGTTGCGCGCTAAGGAGTGATACCACAGTGACATGCCGTCACGTACTTCGCGCCATTGGCGAATAGGGTCGCCGGTTGGCGGCTCCACCTTAATGACTTCTGCGCCGAAATAGCCCATGACAGTGCCGGCAAATGGACCTGCAAGTAGCTGTCCCATTTCAACAACTCTGAGACCTTCCAGTGGACGTTCTTGTGTCATTGTGCGCTCCCGTCAATATGGCTATTTTCATTAATAGTACGGACATTTGTTTCACGTGGGAATGCCTGCTTAACAATCACAATATCGAGGCTGTGACCGATAGTGCGCAAACACCGTATCTGGTGTGATACTTGGGCAGGTTTGGCAGCAGCTCCTGCTGCCTTCTCTAATTAAAGAGGTGGTTCATGGTTGGTGCTTTTCCAATGGTTTCTGTTTTACGGCTCGCCGCAGGGGTAGTTGGGTTTAGTCTCCTGTCCCTCGCGAGTAGCGCCAGTGTCGGCGCCGATTGGGTACTTATGGGTGGCCGTGTTTACACCATGGATACGGTGGCTAGCCGTCACTCTGCCTTGGCGATTGAGGGCGATCAGATTGTCTATGTGGGTAATGACGCCGGTGCCAGGGAATTTATCGAATCAAAGACGCAAGTGGTGGATTTGGCTGGCCGTGCCGTATTTCCAGGATTTATCGATACCCATATCCATACCATGGACACCTTGCCCCTGGTGGAGGGGGCCATGTTGTCCCCCGGACAGTCCGCAGATGAGGTGCTAGAGGCCTTGGCCGCCCATGTGGCGGCGAATCCTGATCAAAACCCCGTGCTGGGTGCGGGATTCTTGGCGAAAGCCTTTGGCCCCGATGGGCCCACGGCAACGCAACTCGATGAGGTGGTGAGTGATCGGCCGGCGCTCATCATTGATGAAGGGGGGCATACGGCTTGGGCAAATAGCGCAGCCCTTGCGGCGGCGGGTATTGACGCTGACACCCCCGACCCCGTGCCTGGGGCTCACTTTTTTCAGCGCGATGTCGACGGTAATCCCACCGGCTGGTTGGTTGAAGGTGCTGCCATCGACCCAGTGATGGAGGCTCTTGGGGTGGTTTCAATGCCTGCGTTGCGGGCTGCGGCTCCAGGGTTTTTCCGGGATATGTCTGCGGTCGGTTTAACCGCAGCCTTCGATGCGGGCATGATTGATACGGCGGATTTAGGGCGCCAGTTGGCGTTAGAAATGGCTGAGCAGGGTACGTTACCTGTTCGCATGGTGGCATCACTGTATGTGAATCGCCCCAGCGATTTAGAGGACGCACTGGATCGCTTGTCGGCATTAGATGTTAGGTATGAGCACGAGCTATTCGACGTCAATATGCTGAAGCTGTCCCTCGATGGTACCGTCGAGGCCAAGACCGCCGTGACCTTGTCACCTTACACGCAACCCGAGGGTCACCGAGCCACACCGCTGTTACCGGCGCCAGCGGTCATTGAGACGGTTGTTGCTGCAGCAGGCCGTAATGTGGATCTCCATTTACACGCCATCGGTGACGGCGCCGTCCGTAACGCGCTCGATGCTATCGAGGCCGCTCAAGAGACACATCCCGCTTCGACATCCCGCTACACCATCTGCCACATAGAAGTGGTGGACCCCGCGGATACCCCCCGTTTCGGTCAGTTAGGTGTGGTGGCGCAGACCACGCCTACATGGTTTGAGTACGATTATGTGGCCCTCGATTACCTGGGCAGAGAGCGCTTCGAGCAGTTGTATCCTTTGGCCTCTATTCGTCGCAACGGCGCCCGGGTGACATTGGGTAGCGACTATCCGGTGACTTGGATTGGCAAAGATGCCCTAAACCCGATGTTTAACATCGAAATGGCGGTCACCCGTCAGGCCGCAGGTAACCCTGACTATCCGGTGCAGTCTTTGGTCAGTGAACGCTTGAGCGTTGATCAAGCGTTGCGGGCGCACACGGTGGATGCGGCTTGGCAGTTGGGCCTCGAGGATGCGATTGGCACCCTCGAAGTGGGCAAGCAGGCCGATGTTGTGGTGCTAGAGAGCGA
>CAJXNM010000088.1 GCA_913057135.1 uncultured Halieaceae bacterium | reverse complement strand
GGCATGTAATAGGCGTGGGGTGCCTGCGGGTGTGGTCGCTGTTCATCGGGCCGCTCTAGCGTACCCAGCATCATATCAATCGAGCGATTGAAGCGATCGCTGGCCCTCGAACGCTTGTAACCTGCCAGTGCGAGCTGATCGAGCAGGTGCTGGCTATAGGCATGCATCAATTCCCGTTGACGTCGGGCAATACGTTGCAAATCGGACTCGAGTTGCACAGGAATGCCGCTTAGGGTGGCCGATAGTCGCAGAGCCAATCCGTAGTGTGCCGAGGCATTTTTGGGATCATTGCGACCAAACAAAAGATCCCCTTTCAAGATAAGAGCCCTCAGATGGTGAGGCTCTAATGCCAATACCTTGTCGATGGCTTGTTCGGCTCTGGTCCGATCGCCGGTGCTCAGGCTGGCCAGTGCCAGTCCGAGCCAATGTTTAGTGTCGGCTTCACCATTATCAATGGCTTGCTGGAAGTTGGCGCAGGCCTCTTCTCCTCGACCAGCCTGTAGGGCTTGAAGGCCGGTGTGGAATAAGGCGTTATTTGAGGACTGAACCATGTCACCTCCAAATTTTTGAACGTGAATCATGTGCTAGTCGTCTTGTGGTCGCAAGGGTGCCGTAAAGCGGTCGTACATCCTTTGGACAGACTGGCGGCGTGGTCGCACTTATGCATAATGGCAGCAGATCAAAATAAAACATCATCTGGGGGGATGTGGCAGTGGCGCGATACGTGCGAGTGGTGGTTTGGGTGTTGCTCTGTGCAGCGGCATCGGCACATGCCGATGACATCGTGTTGTTGAAAGAGCGTAACGCTCGGCTCGAGGCAACGGTTGAAGAACTGACCTTGAAGTTGGCCGAGTCGTTAAAAGCACAGCGTGAACTCGAGGCGGCTTTGGCCGCGGTGAATACCGGCACGGTTGCACCAGCGACCGCGCTTAAAACTGACAATCTTGGCTCGAGCCAACCATCGGTGGAGCTTACTGAAGAATCCTTGAATAACACCACACCTACCGCGGTGAGTGAGTCTGTTGCGGCGGCCTCATCACTTGACTCGCCAGAGTGCAAAGTGAGTGCAGTGATCAGTGGTTATCGTGGCACCGGCGAACAAAACAAGGCAGCCCGCGCTTGGTTGGGCAGTAATGATCACCTACAACGTTGCTCTTCTGACCAACTGCAAGCCGTGCGCAAGACTATTCGTTGGGATTTTTGGGGTTATTCTCGGGAAGCGATCGCGCTGATCGACCGCGAACTTGAAAAACGTTAACTATCACGGTTCGAGGCTGTAGAGATGAAGTGGCAAACCCTGGGAGACAAGCTGCCAAAGCGGCGCAACCCCCTCGCTCGGTTCACGGGTAGGTCGGTATTCCGGTGGATGGGTTGGCGGCTCGAGGGTGAGTTCCCCAATCGCTCCAAGATGATTGTGGCTTTGGTACCCCACAGTTCCAATATCGATTTTATTTTGACCTTGGCGGTGCTTTGGGGCTTAGGCCTGAAAGCAAAATTCATGATGAAGCACACTGTGTTTTGGTTTCCCTTAGGGAATTTACTGCGTGCATTCGGTGGCATAGCCGTGGATCGTCGTGCCAGCCATGGCTTGGTGGAGCAAATGAAAGCAGCCTTCGATAGCAGGCGCTCGTTAATATTGGGTATTACACCAGAAGGCACACGCAGTGGAGCAGAACGTCTTAAATCGGGTTTCGCACGGATTGCGGCGGCAGCCAAGGTACCCATACTGCCTGCTGTTATTGACTATCGCACGCGCACGGTGCGCTTTGCTGCATTGATCGAAGATGTTACCGATTTAGAGCAGGTCATGGAGCGAGTTCGACTTGAAGCCATGACCGGCCATACTCGTCTTTAACCGCTGCGATGCGAACGCATAGCGCTTAATGACACTTAGCTGTTTTGCTATTGCGCCCGATACAACCTCGGGTAAAAGCGCATTGAGTCGCGTGAATAGCTTTTCGGGGAATCCCACGTGATGGCTGTGTGTAGGCTTCGCGATGAAAGCCACGGTATAGTTGAAGGCACTTAGCGTCATGGCATGCTTCTAATCAGGTGGACCCTGCCGTATTCCGCATGAACGTAAAAACCAGCTGACGTTTCGCGGTCGGACGGCATTGAGAGGGCTCAGACGATGTGGATTCTGAGTTATGCTACAGACTCCACGATTCTACCCCGTCTGATAGAAGTGCTTTTGTGATGCTGCCTTGTAATGAAGCCTTGCCGTTCCGCGCCATGATGCTGGTTGTCACTTTGCCGTTGCTGTTAATGGGTTGCCACTCTGACAGCGACAGTGTTCAGTCAGTATATGATGGGTCTGAAGAGGATGGAGGCGCCAGCGAACCTGATGTTGATCGCATTAGCGTACTCCAGGGTGGGACATATGGCAGCGTAGAGATCACATTGCTTGATAAGAGCTTCGGTATATTGGATGAATCCCTGCCATCTTTCGGTCGCTATGATCCATTACAGGTTTTCACTAAAGGTCTCGATTTTAGGCAACAGGTTGTTTTCCCCTTTGGTGGTTTCAGCACAACCCTCGGGGAAGGTGTCCACCGCTCGGGCAATACGGTTAAGCATGAACCGGTCACTGCCCTACTGCGGTTTTACCCGAACACAGACTACTTAACGCAACTGGCTCAGGGGACCGAGGGAGTCATTATCATCACGCCTGTTGCAGAACGCGATGGTTTAGCCCACTGCTTCGTGCAAACTAACGACAACCCATCACTGGCGCTGCAACTCTCAGAGGGTAATGATTCCTGTCTTAAGGCGCGTTTTACCCTGGAAGACCTGGTAAATACTTACAGTGCCGCAGAGTTCGCCTTCGATTTTGGTGAGTTTACTGAGACTTCAACGTTTACCTTGGCAGCTATTTTTTTCTTGGAGGTGCCCACTGGTTCGGAGGATCGCGTGGTTCTTTCAAATAATGGTGTTGCAGAGATTAAGCTATCGGTGAATGAAGCTGTCGCTACTGATTTACCGTCGAATGTTTATGCCAGCGGTAATTTTAGTCCGTCGCTCAATGGTTTTGGCTTTAGTAACCTCGGCGATGGATCGTTCGATCTTTTTCCCAAGGACCTGATTGCTCGGCAATACGGGCAGGATGCTGTGTGTTTTGTTGAGAACGAGCAATGCAAGGCCCTAAATCCCTACGGACTGTACATCGTCTCGTCCCTTGATCCCCACGATGCATCGAACGGCCTTTGTAATGGTATGGCTGTGGCATCAACCATGCTGGCTAATGGCATTGAGCCTTTCCCTGGCTCCGATAAGACGCTGCCGATCGATTACAACCCCGCCGCAAGCAATACCATTGAGCTCAATTATGGTGATGTCCGCGAGTTCATTGCAGCGAAGCAGATTGGTCAGTACAGGGAAGCGATTGCTAATCACAGAAGGAACTATTGCTCTGGCTTGAAGCCGACGCAGGTATTGGCTGAGATTGAGACACGTTTCGATACCGATGATCCCATCGCAGTAATAGAGATCTTCACAAGGGCGCGTGAGGCTGGACACGCGCTGACACCCTACGCACTTAGCGATGAAGGCGGAAATATTCGACGTATTTATGTTTACGACAGTAATCATCCGTCGGATACGAGCCGCTTTATTGAGGTTGATATTACCCCTGGCCTGGAGAGTTGGCGTTATACAGGGGCTGTAAGTGCGGGCGCTGTAGAGTTGCTTTATGATGGGGTGGAATCAAGCAATTCCATGTGCCCTGTGCCTGTGTCTCTTTACGAGACTGATGAATTACTGACGCAGCCTGCTGGGTCGACGCGCTTTATTGACCAAACAGGGGTTAATGCCCAGATTGTCGACAACGAGGACAATATCTCGGGGGCCGATTTCGAGACGCTGGTCAATATCAACAACATCCCTGGGGCGACCCTGCAAAGGGTTCTCGGCACCAACCTCCTCACTATCACGGGCGTATCTCAACCGGTGGGGCTATCCGGCCTTAATACCGAGAATTTTAGTGAGTACCTGGATAACAGTTATCTAATTCGTGCCCAACCAGTAACGGAAAGGGCCACCCAAGAACTTCGATTTTTACAAAGTTCAATCTTGGAAAGTCGCTTAACTTCGGCTTACGTAACTAAGCTCGTGCCTGAGGAGCCCCTGTCTAGAGATGAGCTGCAGGTCTTTCGGGCAGGGGCAAGCGCCCGTTTCATCACCGTCGAGAAAGTACCTGACGGCCTCTTTGCCGTGAAGATTTTTTCTACAGTGAATGAGACACAGATCGGCTATGTGGCCACCGTTGAAGTCTCCACTACAGCGCTGGGCATTAACGATTCTGTAGGCGTGTTCGCCGCCGATGATGGTGCGCGTTATGTGGTCTTCAGCTACGACTCTGCCACCGGCGGTAACTTTACCCTGTTGACCGAGGGGGTTGAGTATCGCCTCAATCTGATCACGCTGGACGCCGCAACGGTACCTGTTGGTTGATCAGATATCTGGCTGGCTCTAAAAGAACTCGTCATCGAGTTTCAGTTTTATGCTGGAATCGGCAGGCATCGATAGCGTACCCCTGCTCACCGATGTTATTTGTCACTAAAATAGGTGGCTGCTAACAACAACAGGCTGACGCATGTTCGCGCAAGACGAGTACTACCCTTCCATCAGTAGCGATGTGCTGCGCGATTCCGGCGCAAGGGATCCCGTTTACGCTGAAATCTACCCGCGTCTTGGGGACTTTGCTCTGGGTTTAACCCACTCGTGGACTCGAGGCCATCCCTGGGATTATTACAAGCGCATGCGAGAACAGGCGCCGGTGATGTGGTCGAACATGAAGAAGCCGGC
>CAJXNM010000087.1 GCA_913057135.1 uncultured Halieaceae bacterium | reverse complement strand
GTGGGTATTTGCGGCGCCTGCGCTGCACCCGATGGCCGGCGGATCTGTATTGATGGGCCGTTTATTAGTGCTGAGGGTTAAGGGCCAAACACGCAAGCTTCAACAAAATGACTAATCGGCTATCGTATGAATCGCTACATGCCAAACAGGGCGAAAGTAAAGAGCATCGACTTGGCTCTGCTGTTGTTAGCGTTCTTTGCGTACCGGGTTTGGTTGCTGACACAACCCTGGGTGGGTGTGTACCACGATGAAGCCTACTACTTTCACTGGTCACTGATTCCAGATTTTGGCTATTACTCTAAGCCCCCCATGATCGCTTGGGTTATTGGGCTCTCGTCGTCACTGTTTGGCGCAGGCGCATTTGGCATCAAACTGGGGCCAGCCATTTGCTGGTTCCTAAGTGGTCTGACAATTGCTGCTATTGCTCGGCACATATGGGATGGTCGTACCGGGTGGCTAGCCGGCGTCATCTTTTACACTACGCCCTTGGCGGGATTCTACTCGCTGTTTGCCACCACTGATTCAGTTCTGTTGCTATGCTGGTCACTGTCACTTCTCGGCTTCATCAAGGCACAGCGAGCTCATAGCCTCGGCACCGAGAATTTGTCTTGGTGGCTGTTGGCTGGCTTAGCGACAGGCCTAGGATTGCTCAGTAAATACACCTTAATCACACTGCCTTTTGCCTACCTGTTGTTCATGCTAGCGAATGCTAGGAGGCGCGCTCAATTTGGCACCTTGGGGCCATGGATGGCGGGTTTAGTCGCGCTCGCACTGTTCTCGCTTAATATTTTTTGGAATATCACCAACGATTTTGTCGCATGGCGCCACACCTCTGAAATTGCCCAAATCGATGAAGGGTCACTGCTCAACCCACTTTCCATGATCACCTTCTGGTTGGAGCAAGTGGCGATTTTTGGATTGATTAGCACCCTGTTGATTATCCGCTGGCGAGAAAAAATTATTGCTGCGGTAAGCATTAGCGAGCCACTGCAAGTGATTGTACTGGCCAGTAGCGTTTTGTTTGTGGGAATAAGCGTGCAAGCATTGTTGTCGCGAGCTTTCGCCAACTGGGCCGCGCCCGTTATCGTCGGCCTTACATTCGCACTGGTGGTAGTAGCACGGCAACACCCGAAGGCGGTTCTGAGTGCCATAACGTTCAATCTACTGTTGTTAAGCGGCTTCTATCACTGGCCACAAGCCATTGCGGCCTTGGGTATCGACAACACAAAGCAGAACAATCCCTGGCTCAGGGTTGAGCCTTGGGCAGAACGTTTGGCAGCAGAAGGCCGCTTTCCAGCCGGCACGCTCGATCTACCAATAGCAAGCGATTCTCGCGCGATTCTTGCAAACCTAACTAGAGTGCTACAGCCTGGTGTCTTTCCCAGCAGGTATTGGGAGAACGATACGCACCGGGTCGCTGATTACTATGATCAGACAATCAACTTCGACAGCTTGCCACGTCAAGGTCGTTGGCTGTTTGCCACAGACCATCCTATGACCACAGAGCAGCGCAGAAGCTTCCAGAGAGTGACTTTTCACTCGGAGGTTCCTAGTTACTACCAGTGGCGACCGGGAAAAACGCTCTTTCTATACAGTGTGGAAAATTTCAATGGATATTGATGGGAGCCCGAGCCAGTTTATGGCGAGTAATCGTTGGCCGCTGCTGTTGTTTGGCCTCTGCGTGTTGCTATTTTGGATGCTTCCAACACTCGACCTCACGGTGACGCGCTGGTTTTTCGTCTCCGATACCTTTCCTTGGGACACCCACGTGGTGATAGAAGTCATTTACCGCGTCTTTGCCAATATCCACTTCTTTTTTTTGCTTGCACTGCCCTTGGCGGCGCTCCGCGAGCACTCGCGTAGATCCCATACGGTCGACGCAGAACGTAAGCGAAGGCTATACCTGTTCTTGTGGTTTTCGCTGATTGTTGGCCCCGGGGTCATCACCCATGTAGGCCTAAAAGACAACAGTTTCGGACGGCCTAGGCCACGAGACGTTACTCAGTTTCATGGCGATCATGCGTACGCGGCTCCGTTTGAGTATTCCAAAGACTGCAGGCGTAATTGTTCGTTTGTGAGTGGCCACGCCGCTATTGGTTTTTGGTTTATGACGTTTGCCTGGTGTACCCGACATCGGCAGTGGCTATTGGCAGGCGCCATTATCGGCGTAGTGGTTGGTGGAGCCCGGGTGATACAAGGGGCGCATTTCTTGAGCGACGTTGTGTTCGCGTTCTGGGTTGTATGGTTCAGTAACGCGTTACTCGCGCCACGATTTGGGTTTAACGCCAATCCGCTCCAGCGAAATGTTGTGGTGCCCACAACACACTGAGGTCAGCGGCAGACACTAACTAAAACACCAACTACTATGCCTCATCACCGGCAGGCAGATGTTGGTGTTAAAGCCAGACCCATAGTGTCTTATTTTATTCAAAAAGACGTCATCAAAACGACGCAAATCCTTCATTAGTCACTGGCAAGCTCAACAGCGCGGTGGGCATACAGAATGACACAGCCGCCACACACCAAGCCAATTCTATGGAGGTTTCTTGTAATGACACGAATGAAATATGCTGCCGCAATTGCAGCGTTCAGCTTTGCACTCGCCGGCTGCGAGGGCGATGACGGTGCAACGGGCGCGCAGGGACCCGCAGGTGAGCAAGGTCCTCAGGGTGAGCAGGGTCCCCAGGGTGAGCCGGGCATCTCAGGTAATGATCCTGTTAACTTGACTATCTTGCACGTCAATGACACCCACAGCCACATCCTCGCCGAGACCCGCGATTACGATGTCAGCGCTTTAGGACTTAGCACAACCAAGTCTGACGGCACACCTATCGAAACGGTTGCGTTAACCTACGGTGGCTACCCCAAGATGACGACGTTGTTTCGCCGTGAAGAGACAAGTAACAGTGGCGTATTGAAACTCCACGCTGGCGATGCCATCACTGGGACGACCTTCTACAGTTTGTTCAAAGGCGAGGCCGATGCTGCTGTGATGAATCGAATCTGCTTCGACGCACTCACAATGGGCAACCACGAGTTCGATGACGGTGACGCAGGTCTGGCTAATTTCCTCGACAACCTAAACCGTGAGAATTGCAACACCGCAGCTCTGGGCGCCAATATCGTGCCAGCTGCCACGTCTGCACTCCAGGGTGGCTATCTGCAGCCATATGCAATCTTCGATCGTGATGATGCACAGGTGGCTGTCATCGGTATCGATATCGCACAGAAAACAAAAATCTCTTCACAGCCAGATGCGGGCACCGAGTTTCTAGACGAAATTGAAACTGCTCAGCAGTACATCGACGAACTCACCGCGATGGGCATCAATAACATCATTGTCATGTCTCATTACGGTTACTCCAATGAGCGTGAACTTGCACGCAGCCTCACAGACGTGGACGTTATTGTCGGTGGTGATTCTCATACGCTGCTGGGTGACGAGACCTTCGACCGCCTTGGTCTCAATGTTGTAGACGACTACCCCACTATGGAGACTAATCTTGACGGCGATCCTGTTTGTGTCGTTCAAGCTTGGGAATACACTCACTTAATGGGCAAACTATCCGTTAGCTTACAGGACGGTGTTGTAACCAGTTGCTCAGGCTCTCCTCTGATGCCTATTGGCGGCGATTTCACCTACGAAGATTCGGACGAAACCGAACGTTTGTTAGCAGGAGACGACGTTGCGTTAGTGCTGGATTCGCTTACGTCAGAAGATGAAATCATCCTGACAGCGGACGACGCTGAATCTGCAGACATTGTGGCCTCTTTTGAAACCCTAAAAGATGCTCAGCTGGCGGCCACCGCTGGTGTTGCAGCTGAAGACTTTTGTCTTGAGAGACTCCCTGGCCAGGGACGCTCTGCCATTGATGGCTGTCGTGAATTGACCTACCAGCGAGGTTCTGATGTCACGATGCTCGTTAACCGCGCATTCATGGACACTGTCGGTGACGCCGATGTTGTTATCCAAAATGCGGGTGGCATCCGTGTCGACATACCAGCCGGAGAGGTAACCTACGAAGACATTATCAATGTTCTGCCGTTCTCCAACACGATTGTGTTTGGCGATATGACAGGTGCGCAGATCGCTACGGTTCTCGAGCAGGCAATGGATAACTTCGTCGATAACGACGGCAGCACCGGCTCATATCCCTACGCACTCGGTCTGCGCTTCGATGTTGACCTGTCACAAGCGTCTGGCAGCCGTGTCCAAAACATCGAGGTTAACTCACGTGTTGAGGGCGAGTGGACAGCAATTAATGCCGATGCCACTTACACTGTACTGACCAATAGCTTTGTTGCTGCTGGCCGTGATGGCTATTTCGAATTTGCCAATGTGGCGTTTGAAGATACTCAAACTGAGTATTCGGAACCACTGATCCGACTGTTTGAGGAAGCAGAAGCGGCTGGAGAAGAAGTCCGCAAATTGCCGATTGACCAGTATTCAACAAAAAGTTTCATCAACGAAGAGGGTTGTGACCACACAACATCCGCAGATTGCCAGTAGGTTGATGCTAACAATTACAAGATAGCAGCCTTCGGGCTGCTTTTTTTTGCTCGCTATCAATCGGCCACGACACACGATACTGAGACACACGGGACTGATATCTCCACACCGTGTCGGTGTCGCCTGCCCCGCTTAGGGGCTTCAGCGACGCGTGAAAGTCGCCACTCGTAGTTAAATCAAGCGGTAACCTGTCTAGTCAGTTTTATGGATTTTGACCTGGGATTCTGTGATGAGGGTCGTGGACGGGGCGAACCCGCTCCCAATCCGTTCTTACCGACAATGGTGTAAACCATGTGTCCGGTACAAGATGTAAACCATGTCTACG
>CAJXNM010000086.1 GCA_913057135.1 uncultured Halieaceae bacterium | reverse complement strand
CCTGACAATGGCTCGACCATCGCTGGCCATGTCGCGAACCACACCGGTAAAGTCGGGTTCTTGATGGGAGCGCTTAGTAGGCGCATGTCTGCGCTGGGGTTTATTTTTAATCAAGCGAAAAGTTCTCCCAACACCCCCCTTTGGGGCTGGCACATTTTCATGATTGTATTCAACCGTACCTGTTGACTTAACTCCGCGGGGGCGGCGGTACGACGATTCGTTAACGCTTCAAATCGCGATAAAAATTTTCGTGTGGACCTATCGCTTCTAAATAAATTAGCCGCGGTTGTTCTTCCAAGGTATAACCCAAAAGGTACCGTTGACTTCCACTGTAGAATTTGTGGACGCGAAGCTGGGCCAAATCGCCTTTCTTCTGCTCACCAAGCAATGGATCTTTTGCGATCTTTTCCACTTCTTCATCAATATCCGCTTGGATGTTTTTCTTCAGCTTTTTATAGGCGCGGGAAAATCGGCGAGACTGAAGTACTTCCCAAGTCATGACTTCGATGACGGAACAAAGGGGGTCGCTTCACTGCGTGGTTCAGACATTGCCATCAAGGATTCAGCAATGAAATCCGCAGGCAAGTCTGGGTTATCCAAAGCGGCTCTTCCAACTTTAGCCCAAAACTCTAGTTGACCTTGTACGGTACGAAACTCTGCCTTTGCTGCAGAGCGCGCTTGATTGACCAGTTCGTCATCAAGCCTAACTGAAATGCTCATAAGCACCTCCGATGAACTTACCACAATTGTAGCAACCCAGAAAGGGATTTGCTATTGATCTGCTTAACTCGTCTCGCCCAAATCACGAAGCTGTAGTAGTTAACTAGTTTAGGACACGCTTTCAGATGGTAGCTTACGCTCTGCCGCTCGGCGCATGGCGGTTTTAAACAGCGACATGTACCTGGGCGCCACCTGAGAGATATGTAATCCGTAGCCCATTACCTCAGCTGCATCACCGTAGCGGGCGCGGCGCCCAGGGTCAGTGGCCAGCTCCTTGATGGCGGCAATCCACGCGTCGTCATCGTCGGGTAGTAGCAAGCCGTTAACGTCATTCACAATAAGCTCACTGGCATAGCCCCTGTCGGGCGCTATGACACAGCCACCGCGCATAAGAATTTCCATCAGGCCCCAGTTGGCAACCCCATACTGCAGCGGATAGAGGAATAGATCGATATCGCTCAGTAACTCGGAGTACTCGTCATAGGGCAGCTTGCCGATAAACTCGATGGCCTCTGACTGGGGATACTCTCGCAGCAAGTGGTCCCGGAAGCTGGCCACTTCACCGTCGTATTGACGCTTAACCCACTGGGCTTCGTAGCCGTAGGTGGCCGCTGTCGGGTCGCCTACGGCGATAAATCGCGCATCGACCTGCTCGGACTTTAGTTTGTGTACCAGCCGCATATAGACCTCCAGGCCCTTTGCGGCGGACAAGTCTCGCGCGGTAAACCCGATAGTAATTGGGCCGTCGGCGCGTGGTTCACGGGTCGCAGGCTTCAGAGGTGGGTCGAGCCCCTCGAGCTGCACTTCAATACGACCCTGTAGCTCGGCGGGGAAAAGACGCTTGGCATGATGGCTGGGTACAATCGTTAAGTCGCTTTTCAACACCTGATGGAAGTTGAGCATTTCAGTGTTGCGATCGGCCACACGCTGGGCCAGATCCGGCGGGTAGCGTGGATCCCAACCGTGGGCACGGTAACTGGGCATTTCCACATAGCTCACAATAGCGGCATCGATTTCATCGTACAGAAAGTGCGGTGCACCCCACAGAGAGTGAGCAACCACCACATCGATGCGCTGGGTTTGTTGCATGTCTTGCAGCGCGGTTAACACGCCACGGGAGATACGGGCCGAGCGCTCTACCTTGTCGGAATAGTAGTAACTTTGGGCGCCCACGATTTTGCCGTCGGGGGTAAACGCACGCAGGTTGTCACGCCCATCGGAATTGCGCGCAGCGTGGCCCGGGGTGGTTAGAAAATAGGTGTTGGCATAGCCATTGGCTTGCAGGTAGTCACACAACAAACCAAATTGACCGGGGTAGACGGCTCCGACGAAAACTATGGTTGGCAGTGGCACACAAACTCCTATGGAGAGGAAAAATCAGACCTCACGGCGTCAGAATAGCCAAATCTTTCAACGTAAAAACCGCATGCTTTCGCCACGCCTCTCCCGTGCCTCTCCTCACTCAAAACTTCAATCAACGATGTCTCAATTTTCGGGACAGTTCAATCCCATGGGTTTATAACCTCGATTCCTGCAGCAACGTATGGACGCGTATCGCGGGTAGCCACCTTCATAGACTGAGATTTTGCAATGGCAGCGATCTGCCCATCTGCCATACCAATGATCAACCCATTAGCTCTCGCTTGAGACATGAGAGCGGCATAAGCTGCAGATGCACCAAGATGGTAGGGAAGCACCCTTCCTTTGAAGAGCTTGACAACCTCCCCCTCGAGTCGCTCACATAAAACTGTCTTGCGCTTTCCGCTTGGGAGCATAGCGACCCCATATCGTAACTCGCCTACTGTGATGGCTGTCAGATAGAATGCTTCTACGTTTTATCGATCAATCCATTCCACGACACGCGTATTGGGGCGCTTTCGAAGTGGCTCTGATACGACATTGGTATCGAGAATAATCACTCAAGATCCAAAGGGAGTGCGGATGTCTTATCACGAGGGCCATTAAAGGCCTCAACATCCGCATCGGATAACTTTGCTGCTTGACCAATATCTGACAGCAACGACCCCAATTTCACCCGCCCTTCAGGTAAAACCGCCTTTGCCAAGATATCGCGAATCTCCGATTCGGCGCTTCGTCCATGCTTTGCTGCCAGCGCCTTCAAACCCCGGTGTACCTCAATCGGTACGTTTCTAACGGTAATTGATGGCATATAGATCTCCCGCATTAACGAGTGCTTTCACTCTAGCATTTTGAATGCACTTCTGCGAGTTAACGCCATCCCGGGTGGCATATGCGGGAGTGCATCATGAGCCCTAGGGTACTCTAGCTACCAAACTGCCAACGTAAAAACCGAATGCTTCTGCCATGAGCTCTGCCTGGGTATTCGCCTGAGGCTCGGGCACGCCCACGTCGCGAAGTCGGAGGCGTACTTGAGCGAATCGAAATGCAATGAAGTCACTATAACGGTCCTTAGGGTCGATTCAAGTGAGGACCTAGTGTGGGGACGTGGCGCACGTATGTCGCCAGCAAAAGCGAGCTGAAGTCATCAGTCGGCGACAAATGTTTATGGCGACCCTGTGAATGACAGGCTTTTAAGCGCGGGTATGAGCGCCGTAACCACAATGACTCCCAGCATCCATGTATGGACCGCCAAGGTTCGCCCTTGCTGAGCAAAGCGGGCATCAATGCGAGCGTCCTGCTCAACAAACCGCCGCGAAACATCAGCAAAGCGCGCATCAATTCCGGCATCCTGCTGGGCGAACCGCTTATCTAACGCCAAATCAAGGTGCTCTTTAGTCACCAAATTATCAACGTAAAAACCGAATGCTTCTGCCATGAGCTCTGCCTGCGTATCCGCTTGAGGCTCGGGTACGCCCACATCGCGAAGCCTGCGAGCGTACTTGAGCGAATCGAATTGCACTGCCGGCACTATAGCGCTCCTTAGATGGTATTCAAGTAAGGGCTTAGTGTGTCGCTATGGCGCTAACATGTCGCCAGCAAAAACAAGCTTAACTCATCAGTTTGTGGCAGATGTTTATGACGAGCCTATCAACGATAGGCGTTCAAGCGTGGGGACAAGCATTGTGAGCACAATGACACCCAGCATCCATGTATGGACGGCCAGCGTTCGCTCTTGCCGGGCGAAGCGTGTGTCGATTCGAGCGTCCTGCTCGGCAAAACGCTGTGCAACATCTGCGGATAGGGCATTAATACGGACATCCTGTTCAGCAAAGCGCGCGTCGATGCGGGCGTCCTGCTGCACAAACTGTTTATCTAACGCCAAATCAAGGTGCTCTTTGGTCACCAAGTTATCGACGTAAAAACCGAATGCTTCTGCCATAAGCTCCGCCTGCGTATCCGCCTGAGGCTCGGGTACGCCCACATCACGAAGCCTGCGGGCGTACTTGAGCGAATCGAATTGCACTGCCGTCACTATAGCGCTCCTTAGATGGGATTCAAGCGAAGGCTTAGTGTGTCGCTGTGGCGCTAACATGTCGTCAGCAAAAACAAGCTTAACTCATCAGCTGGTGGCAAATACTTATTGCGCCTCGGTAACGACAGGCTTCTAACCGCGGATACAACCGAGTTAACACCGCAGAAAACAGCACTGAAACCGATAACTGAAAGATGGTCAGATGAAAAACGACATATTCGATGCGTTACTGGCCAGGGTGCAGGAAATGGCCGAGGTCGTTCAGGACAAAAATGCCGCTCACAGAGTGACTGAGCCCCCGGAACCAGAAGTATAAAAATGGTCCCCACGCGGCACGCTTAAATTTCCTTATTGTGTGCCAAAGTGACACAGCAGTTGCCTGCTGCACAGCGCCTGAAGGATGACATCGGGGCGAAGGCTGCAAATCTGCCGGGTTTCCCGGAAATCGGCCGCCCTGGTCGCGTCGAGGGAATCAAGCCAGCAGCTTGTTGAGATCTTTCAACATCAGGAACAAGTGGTACGGATCGGTCGGGCTAGGCTCAAATTCCCATGATTCGTACCAGCGCCGGGCCTCATCACCCTTTGCATGCACTAGCAAACTGCGAATGCCAGCGATGTCGGCCGCCTGGGAGGTACGCAGCAGTGCGTCCTTGAGCAAGGCCCTCCCAATACGCTTCCCTTGATGCTCCTTGTCTACCGCGAGGCGGGCCAGAATCATGACCGGAACCGGATGACGCGCCAGCCCCTTCACCACTCTTGACGGAGCGGCCTGCGGCTCGATGCTACCTACAGCTAAGCTGTAGAACCCAACTACCACGTCCGCTTCGCAGCAGACGTACGTCTGCGAACTGTTGGCTTTCTGGCTGACGAGCGCGTAGCGCTGCAGAAATTGGTTCAGTGCAACCTCACCGCAATCGAACCCATCCACCTGATCCGTCGCTACAAGTTTACGAACTCCTGCGTAACCATAGTTCAATCCAGAACTCCGGGTTCACGCAGCAACTTCTCTAGGCGCGGCTTGTGTTGTACAGGACGATCCAATGCCTCCTGAAACGCTTGCCATTGCATTTCATCGAGCGCGAAGTGGCGACGATCTGCCAGGGTCTGCGCGGCTGCCTTTACGCCTGCGTCGAGCAAAAACTCGCTGACATTCTTGTGGCTTGCACGTGCAGCGTCCTGCAACATCTGCTTAATCAGGGCGCTGGCTCGCACATCGATACGCTCAGTTTTTGCGGAGTTGACGGTCGTCATTACTCACCCTCTGCTTACATGATCCGCGTATTTTACACGTCCGCACTTTAACGCCAACACCTACCACCCACCATAAGGATCATCCGGATCCATCGGTTCGCCAATATTTATGACCTCATCCCCACCAGATTGCTGCCACGTTGAGGGGTCGTCTGGATCCATTGGCTCACCAATATTGATCACTTCGGTATTGTCAGACTGGGG
>CAJXNM010000085.1 GCA_913057135.1 uncultured Halieaceae bacterium | reverse complement strand
CCTCCCACCATGAGCAACAGCACCCACAGTTACACCCAAGATCCTCGCAACGATGACATCCTTATCAACATTAACGGTGAGCTTTAACATCGATCGAAAGCCGTTATATCGGTCTTCGACAGTGGCTTTATTTTGGGTGACGGTATTTGGGAGGGGCTTCGGTTACATAAAGGCGGCATTCCCTTTTTGGATCGTCATCTAAGACGACTATGGGAGGGCGCCAAAGCACTCGACCTGGACATGGGTCTGACCCAAGCCGCTTTAGGCGAACGGTTATTTCACACCATCAGCGCCAATCACATGGAAGACGATGTGCATATTCGCCTGATGGTAAGCCGAGGCATTAAGGCCACACCGTATCAAGACCCGGCGGTGACAGTCGGTGGCCCGACCATTGTTATTATCCCTGAGTATAAAGTGCCTGACCCTGCGCTCAACGACCGAGGTGTTCGTTTGTACACCGTGTATGTCCGCCGAGGCTGTGCCGACGTTCAGGATCCAAGGATCAATAGCCACTCGAAGCTCAACTGTATTTTTGGCTGCATACAGGCTGCTAAGGCGGGCGCTGATGAAGCACTAATGCTAGATCCTCATGGTCATGTGGCCACCTGTAACTCCACCCACTTTTTTATCGTGCGCGAAGGCGAAGTATGGACGTCATCCGGTGATTATTGCCTTGATGGCATCACACGGCGAAACATCATCAATCTATGCAAGGCCAATGGTATTCCTGTGTTTGAGAAAAATTTCTCGGTCATGCAAACCTACGGTGCCGATGAAGCGTTCATGACGGGTACTTTTGCGGGTGTTACACCAGTCTTTGATATTGATGGACGACAAGTGGGTAATGGACGTCGAGGTCCCATGGTCGATCGATTGCAATCCATTTATCGCGACCTGATCAGCGCAGAAAGTGCTCGCCGTAACCGCGCCGCGATAACACAGCTTGGTGATTCATCTGACAATGGCAACGCTGATCTGTCATGAGCATAGCAATTGCCATGTGGTCGGGGCCGCGCAATATATCCACCGCCATGATGCGCGCCTGGGAAAATCGATCGGATTGCACGGTTGTCGATGAGCCCTTCTATGCCTGCTACCTCAAGGAGACAGGTGCTCAACATCCTTGCCGCGATGAGGTGCTGGCAAGCCAGCCCACTGACAGAGCCGAGGTTATCCGGGCACTCCTACAGCCTAGAGACTCGGCTCTGTTCTATCAAAAGCATATGACCCATCACATGCCAGAACACTGTGATTTGTCATGGACAACAAACCTTAAGCATGTGTTCCTTATTCGACACCCTAGGCAAGTGATTGCGTCGTACCTTCAGAAAATGCCAAGCGTTTGTGCTGATGACATTGGCATTGTCCGACAGCAGGCGCTATTTCAATCGATAACTGAGTTAACCGGATCACGCCCACCGGTTATCGATAGCACTGATGTCTTGCGCAACCCTCGCGGTGTCTTACGAGCTCTCTGCCACAACTTAGCTATTCCGTTTTCAGACGCCATGCTGCAGTGGCCCGCAGGACCTAGAGCAAGTGACGGTGTGTGGGCCGACCATTGGTACCCTGCTGTTCGCGCCTCAACCGGCTTCGCGGCGCCCAATGATGCCTACAAGCCATTGCCCGACTCGGCGAATAGGCTCGCAGAGGCCATGGAGCCCTATTACCAAGAGCTGGCCCAGCACCGTTTGCAGGCTTGAGGTTATAGAGAAGGCTCACTGATATGCTAGTCTTTAGCCTAGCTACTACCTAAAAAGCATGGTCGGCCATGGCTGTATCTTTAAAAGAACTCGAAAAAGCAGTATCAAGTCTCGAGGCCGCACTGAGTCTTGAGGTTAATGACATTGTTCGCGATGCGGCTATTCAACGGTTTGAGTTTTGCATTGAGTTGTCGTGGAAGAATGCGAGAAAAGTCATGGGTACCGCCACAACTGCGCCCAAACAAGTTGTTCGGGAAATGGCTCAAAACCGCATCATTGACGATACGCAAGTTTGGCTTGAGGCCATCGACAAACGTAACTTAAGCTCTCATACCTACAACGAGACCTTGGCGGTTGAGGTGTATGAATTTGCTCGCCGGTTTCAACCGCAGTTGCACGCCTTGCTAACACGCCTGCAGGCTTTAGTCTGATGCGGGGTTTGTCATCTGATCAACTGGCCTATCTGCAAGCGCACGTCGTCTCTCCGATAGAGCAGCAAGGTGGAAAGGTGTGGTTGTTTGGATCTCGCGCGCGCGGAAACCAGAACCAATACTCCGACGTCGACCTGCTGATAGAGGGCAATAAGCGCGAGCTACGTCAGTTACTGCTTTGCATTTCTGAGCAACTCGAAGAGAGCAACTTCCCCTTCACCGTTGATTTAGTATTCGCCGAGGACTTAGCAGCTAGCTACAAAAGTAACGTACTCCTTGATCGTATACCGTTAACATTATCGGACCAATGAAAGCGACCGGTGCTCATGGATATACCGACATCGTCAGTCAATAGCTTCCCTGAGGAGTCAACCGACAGTAACACCCTGTCGGTGGTGGTTCCTTGCTATAACGAGAGCGAAAACCTGCAGTCACTGCACGCACGCCTGTTAACCGTACTAACTGCCTTACCCTTCCACATTGAATTGATTTACGTTGACGACGGCAGCAAAGACGACACTGCTGACCAAGTGCGAATGCTTAATAGCAGTGGCATAGTTTTGCGCTTAATTGCGCTGAGCCGCAATTTTGGTAAAGAGATCGCCATGACGGCGGGCCTTGAGCACACAACCGGGGATGCTGCCATTGTCATTGATGCCGATTTGCAGGACCCACCCGAGGTCATTCCCCTGTTAATTGCAGAATGGCAGGCTGGCTTCGATGTGGTCTATGCGCAGCGGACAATCCGCCACGGCGAGACATGGCTTAAAACCCTCACAGCTAGAGCGTTTTACCGCGTTATTCGCGCCATCTCTGGGTCGGTTGATATACCCAAAAATACCGGTGACTTTCGACTGCTCAGCCGTCGCGCTGTCGATGCACTATTACTGCTTCGAGAACGGCATCGTTTTATGAAGGGTTTGTTTAGCTGGATTGGCTTCCCACAAAAAGCGGTTAACTACGAGCGCGACCCCCGTTATGCGGGCACCAGCAAATGGAACTACTGGGCTTTGTGGAATTTTTCTTTAGAGGGAATTACCTCTTTTTCCACAGCGCCACTTCGTTTAGCCACCTACGTCGGTGCTTGTTCCGCGGTGCTGGCTTTTGGCTATGGTGTCTACATTGCTTTCAAAGCTATGCTTTTCGGAGATCCTGTGCAGGGTTATCCCTCACTTATGGTCGTCATTACATTTCTCGGTGGCGTACAGTTGGTAACCATGGGAATCATCGGTGAGTATCTGGGGCGGACGTTTAACGAAGCGAAACAGAGACCCCTTTACTTTGTGCAGGAAAACAGTGTCATTAGCCAAAGTGCCGATGACGACTAAGCGCTAACATGTCAACGCTTTTTAGCCTTGCTGGCTATCGATTCTCTAAGTTCACCGGTGTGGGGTTGGCAAGTACCGGCAGCCACTACGCAGTGCTATTGATTGCAGCTGAGTATTACCACGTTACGCCGGTTAGCGCGTCACTGGCGGGTGCCGGTATTGGCGCATTCGTTAGCTATATACTCAACGGACTATTTACCTTTCAGGTGTCAATCGCAGGGTGGCAGCAACCCCTGCGTTTTCTGGTCATGGTTGCCACGGGCATTTTGCTCAACACCGCTTTGATGGCCCTACTGGTGATGAATCTCCAATTCCATTACCTCGGGTCACAGATCGTTACTACCGGCATCGTGTTTTTATGGAATTACTGGGTCAGTGCGCGCTGGGTTTTTCGGTAACAGAAGCCGAAACCCCTATGGCGCGCTACCTGTGCGGGACGCGGGTGGATAGAACCAAGCAACCCCATCGAAGGGCGGCTGCACTACCCCCCAAAAAGCATCGGGCTCCAACTGAAAGTTAACTGCTTTAGTGGGTATCCAGCGTTCGTTGAATACCGCCATGGCATCAAGGCACTTCTGGTCACTGCGCTCGCAAACGGCGACAAAGCCCTCGTTGTGAAGTAATGCATCGGTTACCCAGGGGCTGTGCGCTAGGGGCAAGTAAACGGCGCGCTTGCTACCTTTTGCGTAAAAAGGAACGCCACTGGCAATGACACGCCCCGCTACAAACTTTAAGGGCTTATCGGTGTACTCGGTCCAATGTTGATCGAGCCAGTCGTTGATTTTAGCGTACGGGATAGCCGCCCCAGACTTCAGTTTTTTGGCGTTTTGCCAACCGACAGGGACTGCCAACACCACAACGAAGATGAGATACACAACCGCAATGCGCCAGAATTTGTGCCACAACCGCTGCTCTTGATGCTCATTGGGTTCGGCCTGCATCAGGCGTAACAGCAGCACCGTTATCAAAAATCCGTGGGGAATACCCCAAGGGGTCGACAATGAGGTTTTAGTGGCAAGGGCCACAACACAAGCGACCAGCAATGGCCCTACCCCAAACCAAACAAGCCATGGCTGCTCATGCCAAAAGTTGGCGATATTCTGTTTCAACTGTCCACGCGATGGACGTAAAAGATAATAGGCCACGCCCGCCGGTAGCAGGGCATAACCCACCTGCGTCGGGGGAAACTTGAGCAATGCACGCTTAATAACATCGCCCCAACTGTCACCTTCCTGCTGTTCCACATAACGTAGCGTCAATAAATCGTTATCAAACAGCCACACCACATGGGGCGCTATCGCTAGTGCAAAAACCAATAAAGCCACATAAGGATGGGGTGATCGCAGGTAGGCACGGGCGTGGGCAAGACAATAGAGCCCCATAGTCGCCAGCAGTACCAGCGAGTAGTACTTACTTAACACCGCTGCGGCGGCACTCAAACCCAGGCAGACGGTTGCTATCCAGCTACGGCGATCAATGCTTTCTAGCAACAACAGCGCCGTCAGTGGCCACCACAGCAGCAATGCAGCATTGGCATTGTATTTAGCCGCAAGAAACGTGGTCGTTGGCAAGAAAGCACACAACACAACGGCGCTCATGGCGCTGTAGCGACCCAAAACCCGTGCCGCCAAGCGCCACTGTACCAGCAGCGCAACGGCAACATTGACGTAGGACAACACGTAGAACCATGCATCGCCCATCGGGAAAAGTTTGAACCAAGCAGCGCTGATCCACGCAAAGACAGGCGGGTGCTTGTAGTAACCCCACTGCCACTCCTGGCCCCACGCAAAATTCTCGACCATGTCGCCATAGCGATCGAGCCCGGGTTTATTCATCACAGCAAAGATCACCCATGCGACGATGAACAGCCCCAAAAAAGAGACCAAACGCCTGTAATCATGGCTTTTAATTTCAGGGGTATTCAGCATCACATTAGATTAGGCCAAGAGTTTTTGCTTGTTCTTCAAGCTCGGCGCGAAAATCGGGGTGGGCAATGCCAATCAAAGCACGCGACCGATTTGGCAGCGATAGCCCTTTCAAATTGACGCAGCCAAACTCGGTCACCACGTACTGGGTATCCATACGTGTATCGGTCACCACTCCCCCACGAAGCTGAGGCACGATTTTGCTGATAGTGTCATTTTTTGCGGTAGCGTGCAGGGCAATAAACGAGCGACCACCCCGGGAAGCATA
>CAJXNM010000084.1 GCA_913057135.1 uncultured Halieaceae bacterium | reverse complement strand
AGCTTGGGCATGGTCGTAGAGTTTTACGATGTGGTCACGAAGCTGCCCATGGGCAATGCGCGACAAATCGCCAGTCTCAATGACCTGCTTGCCCGTGCCGATGTCGTGACCTTGCACGTGCCGCAGCTTCCCAGCACTGAAAATATGATCGGTGCGAGCGAAATAGCGGCTATGAAGTCGGGTGCCATTCTGATCAACGCCTCTCGCGGTAACGTGGTCGAGATTGAACCCCTAGCCGCCGCACTGAACTCGGGCCAATTATCGGGCGCCGCCATCGATGTCTTCCCGGTAGAGCCGCGCACCAACAATGATGTCTTCGAGTCGCCTTTGCGGGGTATCGATAGAGCGCTGCTGACCCCCCATATTGGCGGTAGCACTATGGAAGCACAGGAAAATATTGGTATTGAAGTGGCTGAAAAGCTGGCACTTTATAGTGATAACGGCACCACCTTGTCGGCGGTTAACTTCCCCGAGGTAGCCTTGCCCGAGCACGAGGGCCAGCATCGCTTGCTACACGTGCACCGTAATGTGCCCGGTGTTATGGGTGCTATTAACCAGATCTTCTCTAAGAGCGGCATCAATATTTGCGCTCAATATCTTCAGACGGTATCGGATATCGGCTATGTGGTTATTGACGTCGAGTCGGAGTATTCGGACTTGGCGTTGCAGCAATTACGCGAGATTGAGGGCACTTTGCGCTGCCGGGTGCTCTTCTAAGAAAGCGAGTGCTGTTTTAAACCCCCAAGCTGAGTGCTCGACCAGGAGCTGACTTTTGCGCTTGCTGGTATGCTCAAGCCGAGATACTTATTAGCTCTATCAGCTATCGAATATCGGGGCGGCTCGTTGGCGTGGGCAATCTGATGCGGTCCCAGGTAGCCCGCCGTATTCTTCGGGCATTCGGTAGATGTGCGTCCTAAACTCTGAACTCTGTGCGATCGGAGCCCGTCCGACGGATGGAATGAGAAATTAAGTCAGTATTCGTGTTAACCAAGTTTGTGGCGGAATCAATCGCCCTTGGACGTCAAACAAGAAGTTCCCCAATAAGTGCGTGAATATTCACGAATCGGAGGCGCTACTGGAGTTCCTAATTAATTTTTGAGTACGCTTGTTAATCTCCACTGCTTTGCGCATTTCCCAGCGCCTTGATGAGCGTATTTCCCAACGCACTAACTTGATCACATAAAAGAGGTTTTGAATGAATAAGCGGAAGCTCACTCTCGCGGTCTTCGCGGTTTTAGCAAGTACTCTCGCTTACGGCCAAGGTACTGGAGAGTCTGGCGTTCAGGCTTCGGATGAGCACACTAGAGTTATCGAGACCGTCGTCGTAACCGGTACACGCTTGGAGCGAACCAGTTTCGATACCACACAACCTTCAACAAGTTTTGACTCAGATTTCATACTAAACAGTGGCTTCAATAACACTGCCGATGCCATCAACGCTTTGCCCCAAGTCGTCCCGTCAGGTACGAGCCTTGCTCAGTCCAATGACCGGAATGTAGGTCAGACGTTTGCCGATCTGTATGGACTGGGCACACAGCGAACGCTGACATTGATCAATGGGCGTCGTACCGTATCGGGAAATGCACCCACAGCCTTCGGAGCCACCGGTGGTTCGCAGGTAGATCTGAACACCATCCCCACTTCGCTAATTGAACGGGTGGAAGTCGTCTCAATTGGTGGTGCGCCAATCTACGGTTCCGATGCGATTGCAGGGACCATCAACGTGCAGATGAAGCGGGACTTTGAGGGGTTTGAGGTTGATGTAGCGTCTGGTGTCGCTCCTGATGAGTCAGACGCGTGGGAGCATCGAGTGGGTATCACCGCTGGCTTCAATTTCGCCGATGGCAAAGGCAACATGGCGGTCGGCTACGAGTACAACAAAACAGACACAGTTGTCGCCAACGATCGCGATTTCACGCGCCAGTACTGGTATGATTTCGAGAATCCCAACTTCGACGCCGACGACCCCTCTACTGGCACCCGGTTCTTCTATGACCAAGGGCGCTCACTTGCTATCGTGACACGCCAAGGTGTGCCAGGCAGCAGCTCGGATCCCGTACGTTTTGATCTCGGATCGGGCTTCTTCGTAAACCCAAACACGGGAGCGCCACTAACTTTTGACGATAATGGCCGCCTCACTGATTTTAATCTGGGCCAGCCAACGGGTAGCGCTTTTGATTTCGTTGGTGGTGACGGCCTGTTGTTCCAAGACTACGAGTCAATACGAGCCCCTATTGAGCGTCACTTAATCAATGTGTTTGGTCATTATGACTTCAACGACAACATCACCGCCTTTTGGGAGGCAAACATTTATCGAGGTAAGTCTTCGGATCCCAATGCAGAGCCGTTTTATCAATTGGCTTTCCTTCCCGGTGACTCAACTTCTATAGAAATCCCTATCGACAACCCTTACTTGGATCCCGCGGATCGCGCGCTGCTTACTGAAGCGGGAGCGGGTGAGTCGATTTGGTTGCAGAAAGCTATGGACGACCTCGCCCAGAGCAAGTTTACCGCTGGCGAAACCACAACTGTAAGATTGATCGGTGGGTTAGAGGGGAATTTTGAGATTGGTGGGAGAGACTTCAGCTGGGATGTCTCGTACAACCGGGGTGTGAGTACCAGCGAAACCAACAGTCCCCAACTCGTCGAAGATAAGTACAGGGAAGCTGTCGACGTCACTGTCAATGATGCAGGCGAGATCGTTTGCGCAAGTGACAACCCAGACTGTGTTCCCCTCAATTTGTTTGGCATTGTGACAGATCGAGACGCCATTAACTACGTTACGCAGCAGGCTTATGAAAACGCAGAATTAACGCAAAACATTTTCCAAGCTAACTTATCGGGCTCGCTTTTAGATCTACCCGGCGGTCCGTGGCAGGTTGGTATCGGCGTCGAAAGCCGAAAGGAGACAGGGGATTATCGACCAGATGATTTCCTAGCCAACGGTCGCGGCCGAACCGCCGCATTAAGTCCACTCAATGGCGGATTTGATACTGAGGAGTGGTACGCTGAAACGATCGTTCCGCTTGTTGACCCTACTTGGCTGCCCATTCTTAGCGCTGTAGAGCTTGAGGGAGCCTACCGAGAGGTTGACCATTCAAACGCGGGCAGAGATGACACTTGGAATATCGGTGCTCGAATCGTGCTCGACATCCCAGCTGTTGGTGAGTTGACTCTCAGAGCCAACCAGACCGAAGCTGTCCGCGCACCTTCCATCGTGGAGTTGTTCCTGCCGCAGTCAGAGACCCTTGTATCCGCGCTTGACCCGTGTGACCCGCGTTATATTGGTGCGGGCCAGGCCCCCGAGACTCGTCGTTCCACCTGTATTGCAGAGGCCCAGCAGCTAGGTGCGAACTACGACCCAGACTCATTTGAATCGACTATTGTGAATGCCCCTCAACAAGGTTTCACAGGTGGAGACGTGGGTCTGGAGAACGAAACATCGGAGGCTTATTCAGTCGGTTTTGTTTTGCGTCCGTCATTTATTGACGACTTTACGGTCTCACTAGACTACTTAGATATCGAGCTAACGAACTCAATCGAGAGTCTTCGCTTGACCGACTTGATGGAGGGTTGTTACGACAGCGGATTTTTGGGTTCGCCCGCTTGTGCTTCTTTTGATCGCGATCCTGAGACCTTCCAGATCACTAGTTTCCGTACAGGCCAAACCAACGCTGGCTATAGTATCCTGAAAGCCTATCAACTGAACCTGAGCTACAACTTCGATTTAGGCTCAGTTGTGCCAGGTACGTTTATGTTGAATGGTGGAGCCTTTATCCTGGACGAGCAAGTTCTATCCGTGACGGGTGCGGACACCGACATCAACGACCAGGCGGGCGAGATTGGTAATGCCGACATTCGAGCTAACTTTGGGTTGACCTATATGCTCAACGATTGGCGCTTTAACTGGCAGACCCAATACATCGATAGTTCAATCAAAGATAACGATCGTGAAGAGCGCACCTGGGACGTGCCGGTGATTGACGAGTATTGGTTACACACAGCGTTTGTCTCTTACAACGTGAACGAGAATGCAGAAGTCAGTCTAGCTGTGCGAAACGTATTCGATGAAGAGCCTCCCTACGGCATTGACTCTTTAAGTGCTATTGGTGTGTATGATCTTATTGGCCGTTATGTTACCGGTAACATCCGCATCCGATTCTAGGTAGGTTGCGTGGCCCGAGTTGTTGACGGTGGTAGCTTCAACATCATTTTTGAATGACTCAAACGGCCTAATGTTGCAATGCCCATCCTCAGTCTGTTGAGGATGGGTTTTTCTTTTTCTGTGCTCGACAACCCAGTGTTTTAGCTGCCTCACTTTTTCAGTACAGGTGCTAGTGGAGTTGTATGAATAACCCGTAATGCCCCCTTTAGATGCCCGGCTAACTAGCTGCACTCAAGCCAATGGAAATCGGCGTGGCGGTGATGGTGCTGTACCGTTTTTGCGCTGCCGTTCACGGCTTCGTTTTAGCCCACCGGCTCTCAGCTCGTAGCTCTCAGGCGAAGATTACGCACTTAATTCAGCGAAGGCGGAATCACTGGCATGTTGGCGGTCTTGATGCTCGCCTCGTCATTGGCACTAGATAAATAACCAGGCACCGGCACCGGACCATAAAGCTGCTGCCATTGGTGGCCCACCGCCCATACGCGGGCGTCGTCGCAGGCCTGTTCCAACAGGGTCAGCGCTTTGTTGAAGCGGTCAATGATGGTGGCGTTGTCGCCTTGAGAAAAGCGAAGTACACCAATGGTTAGTGCGCTTAAGTCATCAGCACTATCGAGCGCGGCGGCAAATTTGTCGCCAGTGCCAGCCATGCTGTCGAGCATCAGTGCCGCACCGCGCACTGAGCGCGCCATGCGTCCCGCGGTGTCCTGTTAGGGCGAAATGGGCACTATGCCCGTTTGACATAGCAGGCCTAGTGTTGGCTTGAAGCCGACAACACCGTTGACGTTGGCGGGGCAGATTATGGAACCGTTGGCCTCCGTTCCGATAGCCAGTGGCGCCAACCCTGCCGCCACCGCCGCACCCGAGCCGGAACTAGAGCCACACGGTGAGCGATCAAGTACGTGCGGGTTCGCACCTGCCCCCCTACCGATGACCAGCCGTTGATTGAGCCGTTTGATCGAAAATTGGCCCACTGGCTGAGATTGGCCTTGCCAAGGATGATCGCACCATTCGCGCGCAGGCCGGCTACCGTTGGGCTGTCTCTACCGGTGATATTGTCCTTGAGTGCCAGTGCCTCCGCTGTTGTCGACATGGGGTCAGCGGTCTCGATATTGCCTTTTACGACCACCGGAATGCCATCCAGTGGTCCAAGCGACTCGCCCTGCGCTCGGCGTGCATCGCTGGCTTTTGCCTGAACGATAGCATTGGGATTGATGCTAATGATGGCGCGTAGTGACGGTCCCGATTGGTCGAGTCGTGTAATCCGGTCCAAGTAGCCTCGTGTGAGATTAACCGCCGTGACTTCACCGTTGGCCAATTGTTCCACCAGTTCGGGCACGGTGATCGTGGTTAGGGGGATGCAGCAGCATCGATCGGTTCAGCGGCGTTTGCCGAAGCCGACGATGCAGAGTCCGCGCCCATTTCATTGGCGGTATTGGCCGACTTGGTTGACTTTGGTTTAGCGATGTCGCTCACTACGTCCGGAGCAGTGCAGCCGCTCAGGGCAAGTGCAAACAATAAAGACGGGGCAATGGCTCTAGGAAGCGCCGAGCGCCAAGAGTGGGATTGTGAATGGTTTGAATAAGCTCGAATTCCAGCTACGGCGCTGCTCCTGTTTAGGCTAAAGCTTGTGTTTACAAGCGCGTACCCGAAACTATCATCGCCCGAATGCCCAAGAGATTAAAGCGAGCCGTTGTCGTACGCGATTTGGATATCCGTCAACGACAAGGGCTTGATCTTGCTCGCGTTACCTGCGGTGCCAAATGATTCGTAGCGTGCAATACAGATGTCGCGCATGGCGCCAATGCTCTCTTTCAAATACTTACGAGG
>CAJXNM010000083.1 GCA_913057135.1 uncultured Halieaceae bacterium | reverse complement strand
AGCGCGGGGAAGACATTACACAAGTAGAAACGGGATCGGCGGGAGCACTGCTATGAATGATCAAGTAAGACTAACGGGTGCGGTGATCAATGAATCGGGTGCCGGGCGCCGATTACGTCATAAGAACGTCATATTGACCGGTGCTGCCGGTTCTATTGGTAAATACATCACCCGACAGCTATTGCGGGAAGGCGGCCGAGTCATGATGACGGGTCGAGATCAAAGCAAACTCGATGACTTTATTGAGGAGCTGGTGGCCCAAGGCTTTGAGCGCGAGCACATGGCCACGGCAACGGGCGACTGTGCCGACCCTGAAGTGTGCCGTCAAATCGTGGCGGCGACGGTGGATGCCTTTGGTCCGATTGATGTACTCATCAACAACGCGGGTGCAGCGGGACCAAAATACACGTTACGTGATATTCCCTTTTCTGAAGTGGATATGCGCGCCTGTGGTGCCGATCAAACGATGTTTGATTCGGCTATGAACCTTCTGGGAGCGCCATGGCACATGGCTCGCGCGGCGACGCCACACATGGCTAACGGTGCCTCCATCATTAATGTGTCTACTATTTTCTCTCGCACCCATTACTACGGCCGACTGCCTTACGTAGTGCCCAAATCGGGCCTCAATGCCTTGTCAAAAGGTCTTGCCCTAGAACTCGGTGAAGAGCGTGGCATTCGTGTTAACACGGTCTTCCCAGGTCCGATTGAGTCCGAGCGCATTAACACCGTCTTCGCCCGCATGGATGAGCTGCAGGGACTCGAGCCGGGCAGCACCGGTAAAGAATTCCGCGATCTGATGATTACAACCCGCGAAGGGGATGGGGGTCTCGATTACAGTTACCCAACGCCCGATGATGTTGCCTCTACCATTACCTGGTTGGCTGCAGACGAATCGGCAGCTTTGTCGGGACACCATTTTGAGGTGACCAACGGCATGCAAGTGCCCGCCCAAAGCCGCTCACAGCTGGTGTCCTGGCCCGACAAGCGCCTTGAGGATCTGTCGGGAACCCTGGTATTGATTTTGGGTGGCTCCGACCACGGTGAGGCGGTGACCTTCGCTGAGCGCCATATTGAGTCGGGTGCGCGGGTACTACTCGCTTTTCGTAACTTGGAAGCGGTCGGTCACGCCCGCGGCATTATCCAAGGGCGTGAGGTCGATCGTATTCAACTAACCCACCTCGACCCCCTGCGACGGGAGTCCGTCGATCGCACCATGCAGTTCATTGACGATCACTATGGCCGCCTTGACGGTGTTGTGGTGCTACCTCAGAAACAGAACGGCCAGCACGGATATTCCATCTCAACCGCCAGCGACGAAGACGTCGAAAACTTCGTACGCGATGAGGTGGTGGCACCGGTGGCCTTTGCCGCGGCACTGGCAACCAACTTAAAACGTTGGTTTGGTAAGTGTGATCCACCGGCCATTACCTATGTCACCAATCCCAGTGACGGTCACGGTAATTTATTGAACGAGGTCATCCGTGCATCTATCGAAGCGCTTATTCGGGGTTGGCGTCACGAGGATGAGACGCTGACGGCGGCAGGTAATTTGTCTTGGGCGGTACAGCCCAATCAGCTTGTTCGCTTTGATACTGAAGATCGTGACGCCCTACCCTTTGCAGCGGATTGGGCTGCCACGCTGACTAATCGCGTGCGCCAGATGGACCCAATTAACCTATGGGTGCCGAAGAATATCCGCCGCGCTACGGGCAAGGGCGCCATGCCGAGTTCTTTGATGCGGGTGCTACCGGGTCTGCATAAAGGCAAAACGGCGGTTATTACCGGCGGCAGCTTGGGCATTGGCCTGCAGCTGGGGCGTTATCTTGCCATCGCCGGTGCGCGGGTTCTGCTCAGTGCCCGTAGTGAGAGTAAGCTGCGCGAGGCTCAGCAGGAAATTGCCGATGAGTTACGCGGTATTGGGTATCCCAACCCCGAGGCGCGAATCCATATCTTGCCCGATATCGATGTGGGTGATCCCGGCGCTCTCGATCGACTGCATCAGCATGCGGTCGACTTATTCGGTCAGGTGGACTTTCTCATCAACAATGCGGGTATCTCAGGCGCCGAAGAAATGGTGGTCGATATGTCCATGGCCCAGTGGGATCGCACCATGGAGGCGAATCTCATTTCTAACTATTCGCTCATCCGAAAGTTTGGTCCGCTCATGAAAGATCGAGGTCGCGGTTCTATTCTGAATGTCTCGAGCTACTTCGGTGGCGAAAAGTACGTTGCGGTAGCCTACCCCAATCGCGCTGACTACGCGGTTTCCAAAGCGGGTCAGCGTGTGTTGGCTGAAATCTTGTCGCGTCACTTGGGTCCAGAGATTCAAATCAATGCCTTGGCGCCGGGCCCGGTCGATGGCGCCCGTCTTCGGGGCTTAGGCGATGCACCGGGACTATTCGATCGTCGTGGTCGTCTGGTGCTCGAAAACAAGCGTTTGAATCAAGTCCACGCTGCCATTATTGCTGCGGCGGCTGACGGTTATCCCATTGAGGACATCAAGCGGTTGTCGGGCAACGCCATTGAGGTACTACCCAATAAGAACTTACCGAAATCCTTATCTCGGTTGCTCTCGCAGGTACGCGAGTCGGGCGGCACAGGAAGCGCCAATCAGTGCTTGCTACATATGGGTTTGGCGGTGAAGTTGGTAGACCGCTTGGTCAATGCCGGTATCTTTACTGAAGCGGATAAAGATGAGTTCTTGGGTTCCTTTGTCGATGCGCCGTCCCCCTTCTTTGATAAGACCGTGTGCCAGCAATCCGCAAGCCAAATAGAGTCGGGTATTTTGAATCGCCTGCATTTGCATAAGATGCCCACTGATGAGCAGGTGGGTTTGTCCACGGTGTTCCATTTGGCCGATGAGATTGTCAGTGGCGAGACCTTCCACCCATCCGGTGGGCTAAAGTTTGATCGTTCAGTGACTGAGGGCGAATTACTGCTGGCACCTAGCGAAAAAGACCTGGCGAAACTCGGTGGCAAACGGGTGGTCCTTATTGGCGACTGCATGCGCAACGAGATGGTGGAGCTGGCCCGGGGTTTTGCCCAAAACGGTGTCAGCAAGCTATGGATTTTGACCCGCTCGGAAGAGACTGCTACTAAGCTGTATCACGCTATTGAGCTCGACGATTTCAGTGCTGATATTCGTTGTATCGACGATGATCTCGAGGGAGCGTTAGATACTCTGCTACGCCAAGAGGGCGGCTTCGATGTGGTGGTCAGCAGTCCCTTCGAGCGTCTGCCATTGAACGCATTAGCCGGTACCCGGGGAGAAAATTGGGATCGAGTATTGTCAGACGAACAATTCCGGCAGCTGGTGCGTGATCAGTTAACCCACCATTTCCGCACCGCTCGTATTGCTGCACTGGTGCCCAACTGTCAAATCGTGCTGCTTACCCCCGACACCTCTTTGGCGTCAACTCGTGAGGAGTTTGCACTGGCGTTGTTTGTGAAGAACTCTTTGCATGCGTTCACGGTGACACTTGGTGTTGAAGGTGAGCGCTTACCAACGGTGCCCGCGATTAATCAGGTGCAGTTGACTCGGCGTGCTCACACGGAAGAGCCCTCTAACGATCAGGAATTGTCGGAGGAAATGGAGCGTCTGGTGGCGGCCGTCATGCAGTGCGCTGTGCCTGCTCCGTCGCCACGGGAAAGCCGGTACCTGTCAAAAATCTTCCGGGGTAACGCGGTGACGGTTTAACTCAGTACTGGGTGTGTACTTAGGGGAGCCTCATGGCTCCCCTTATTGTTTGATGTCGATACTGCAGCGTTGCTTATCGAGGTACTGCTCGATGCTTTCATCGAAAACAAAGTTGTCACGGTAGTCTTTCATATAGCTTCGAGCATGATCTCGCAGCCGTTTGCGCTGCAGCGCGGCGCAATAACGTCGCACGTCGTCGGTTGATTCAAGAATTAGTGGCGGTACGATGGCAGTTTGGCCCTGAGGGTCTTTGGCGACCATCGTGAAGTAAGAGGTGTTGGTGTGGCGGTGCACACCCGATCGAATGTCCTCTGCGATGACCTTAATGCCCACTACCAGCGATTTACTACCCACATAGTTCACCGACGCAAGCATTGAGACCATCTCGCCCACTTCAACGGGTGCCAAGAACTCCACCGCATCGACGCTAACCGTGACGCAGTAGTTGCCAGCATGTTTGCTGGCGCAGGCATACGCTACTTTGTCCATGAGCGACATCAACATGCCACCATGTACTTTTCCACCGAAGTTGGTGTAAGCAGGCACCATCAGTTCGACAATAGTGGTGCGGGAAAATGAAACGGGTCTACCTTGCATGTCGGCCCCTGTAAACAGTGTCAGATCAGTGTTACATGGGCAGGCTAAACACTACCAATGCTCCACAGATCCGGAAAATATCTTGGCTAGCCTTAGGCCTACTACAATGTATACGGCACTACTCGCTGATTATCTCACCGACGAATAAGTGCTTTTAGTTCGTCAAGTTGGGCCTGAATATCCGCGAGGCTTGGTTCGCCGGCATCCGCAGCCCGTTGATCCCGCTCTCGCTGATGTTCTTGCTCCATGGTTCCAACAACAATCCCAATAATCATATTTAGGAAAGCAAAAGCGGACAGAAATATGAAGCTCAGATAGTACGCCCACGACCAGCTGTGGACTGAAAGTGTCTCGTACATAACATCGGTCCAATCTTCAAACGTCATGATACGAAACAAGGTCAGCATGGCATGGGCAATATCACCCCACAAGACGGGGTTGATCTCGGCGAAGAACGTTGCGCCAAAAGCGGCGTAAATATAAAAAATGATGAACATCATGAGTGCCACGTAGCCTAATTGCGGTAGTGCAGCCATCAGTGAGTTCAGCAGTAAACGCAACTCGGGAATGATGGAAACCATGCGCAATACTCGAAAGATCCGCACCAATCGCCCGACCAAAGCGAGGTCACTGTTATCGATAGGTAGCAGACTGACCACGACGATAAGGGTGTCGAAGATATTCCAGCCATGATGAAAAAATCGACGTCGATCGGGGTCACCTAGGAATCGCACGGATATTTCGACGAGGAAAAATACGGTGACTGCCCAGTCGAGGATACGGAGAGCGTCGTCGAGATGGGGTGGTAACGCGTAGGTTTTAGCGCCAATGAGTAGTGCCGATAGCACAATGATGGCCACAACCACCGTTTCGAATAACTTGTTACTGCGCAAGCGCAAGAAGCGATGCTCTAACGTGTGCCACTTTGATGTTTCTGTCACTGGGAGCCCTCAAGCTAAATGGCCAAAATGATATGCGTAAATACGTGTCGAATGATGTTCAGATGCACGGGTAATTACTGCTATTTTGACGCGGTATGCCATGGGAAGATCACGCCTAAGACAGACACCGCGGACTTGGTATTTTATGGCCTATGTACATTGCCCGGCGCTTCGTTGCCCCATCGATGGCAGCCCTCTAGTACTTCATGGCAGTAGTCTGGGTTGTCAGCAGCAACACAGTTTTGACCTTGCCAAGCAGGGTTATGTCAACCTGCTACTAAATCACGACAAGCGCAGTAACGACCCCGGGGACAGTAAAGCCATGGTTGCTGCTAGGCGCGCTTTTCTGGGTTTGGGCCTGTACGAACCAATACTTGAGCGCATTTGCGATCTGGTCGTACCTAAGTTGCCACCGGCTGGGCTGGTTGTAGAGGCCGGATGCGGCGAGGGCTATTATTTAGAAGGCCTTTGGCGTCGTGCAGTGACGAATGGTATCGACACAGTAGCTGTGGGATTCGATATATCTAAATGGGCCGTAAGCGTTGCGGCCAAACGCTTCGCGGCTACCTGGTTGGTAGCCACCAATCGACGAATACCCTTGTGCAGCGCTACCAGCGATGTGATTTTGGATATTTTTGGCTTTGCCTGTCCCGATGAATTTGCCCGTGTGTTAAAGCCCGGTGGCCTATGGCTGCGAGTGGGTGCGGGTGCCGACCATTTATTGGCGTTAAGAAAGCTTGCGTACCCCGAGGTGCCCGAACG
>CAJXNM010000082.1 GCA_913057135.1 uncultured Halieaceae bacterium | reverse complement strand
CGACAAACGCGAAACCGAGAAGGAACGTGACTGGCAACGCCAGAAGGCGCGCATTGTCAGAGACAATGTGAAGCAGTAACAGGTGAAGTGAAGCGACCAAATGACAAATCACCCGGATCTCAAGTGGGCGCTGGTCCTAGTCGCAGCTGTTCTGACGTCATGTAGCGCATCAGATGAAGCACCGCGCCCAGTGGGCAAGCTTGTGTCAACCGACGAAAGCACCAAGCTGCCACTGCCTCTGCATAGAGATTCCGTCGTTTGGGCTGTGAATGTTGGCGGGAACGCCTATCACGGCACCGATGGTATCAACTACGAAGCGGAGCACTCCGTCATTGGGGGCGTGGCCGGGCATGTCGAGAAGGCACTGGGCACCCAGGATCCCGAGCTGTACAAGAGCTACCGACTTGGGGACATTACTATTCAGCACCGGTTGCCCAACGGTGTGTACGATTTGACGTTCAAGTTCACTGAACCCGAAGATATTCCGATCGGTGCGCGTGTGTTTGACGTGATTGCTGAAGGACAAGTGGTCATCCCCAATCTCGATGTTCGCCATATGCGCGATAACAATCATCTTTCCGCACTCGCAAGCGCGGTGACCAACGTATCCGTAGATGACGGACAACTCGACGTAAGCTTTGTGGCACATACGGGCGAACCGTTGCTGAGTGCGTTGGTCGTCAGGCGAAAACCCCAGCTAGATCCGCGATGGGAGCTACACTGGAGTGATGAATTCGATGGCAATGGTGCGCCAGATCCCGAAAAGTGGGGCATCGACGTGTGGCCGCCCAGAAAAGTTAACAGCGAGGATCAGGCCTACACTGCTCGCAGCAAAAACGTGCGAGTCGAAAATGGCCTGTTGATTCTTGAAGCCCACCGAGAGGATTTTGACGGTGCAAAGTATACGTCGGGACGCATTCACTCTCGGGGGAAAGGCGACTTTCTCTACGGACGCGCAGATGTGCGAGCGCGCCTTCCCGCCGGACGGGGCACCTGGTCTGCAGCCTGGATGTTACCCAGTGACCCTTATCGATACGCCACCACTTGCAAGCCCAATGAAGACTGGCAAGGAAGTCGTACCTGTGATGCTTGGCCAAACTCTGGTGAAATCGACATTCTCGAACATGTCGGGTTCAACATGCACAAAATCTGGGGCACGGTGCACAATCGCGCGTACTTCTTTATCAATCAGGAACAGCGCAAGGCCAGCGTGGAAGGGCGCGATGTCAACACAGCCTTTCACGTGTATTCAGTCGAATGGAACCCAGAGTCAATTCAGCTGTTTTTTGATGGCAGTTTGTACTTCACTTACACCAACGAGGGCAAAGACTGGCGCGCCTGGCCTTACGACCATCCCTACCATGTCATTCTTAACCTGGCCATTGGTGGGGATTGGGGCGCGCAGGAGGCCCAATCGACGACAGCATCTTCCCCGTGCAAATGGAAGTTGACTATGTCCGAGTGTTTAAGAAGCAGGAATGACCAAAAATCCGATAGCATCGATCGTCATTGTTAACCTAGCTTAACTGGAGGCCCGACAACTCTTCTCTCATACAAGCCGAGCAGCTTTCATGGCATAGCGTGTCCTCGCGCAGCAGCCGTCAGTAGGTACCAGTCTTCCCTAGACAATGAAACGCGCTCAGCTTCAACACACTTACCAATCCGTTTTGGATCCATGGTTCCGATGACCGGCATAATGTGGGAAGGATGACGCATAACCCACGCTAGCATGATAGCTTCAACCGATACGTCATATCGGTCGGCCAACTGGGTCAGTAACTTAGCTACCTTTTCATCACGTGCCGTTTCATCGCATTCAGGATTGATATGCGGCGACGCAGCCAAATACTTACCACCAGCAAGGGGCGACCACGCTTGCAACTGAGTACCTTGCGAAAGCGCGTCTTCAATCACACCGCCATCGCGCAGTGGGTGTGAAGGATGGCGTTGATTCCAAGCGGTACCTGCGATCAGTAGGTCCGGATGAGCTAGGCTAATCTCGACCTGATTGGCGACAATATCCGATCCTGTTGCTTGCCGGAGAATATCGATCTGACTTGCCGAGTGATTACTAACCCCCAAATGAACAGCAAGCCCTCGGCTTGAAATCTCGCTCCAAGCGCGGGCAACCTCAGGTGGATCACACAGCGGATCTGGACGGTGGAGTAAAAGTACATCTATCACATCCACGCCAAGTCTCTCGAGTGAACCCTCAATAGAGGCGATAATGTGATCTCGGGAAAAATCGTAGATCGTGGTTGGCGTGCCGCCGGGAAGAATGATGCCGCATTTAGTTTGGATCGTTATACGGTCTCGGATCCCGGGACGCGCACGCAACCACTCACCAAAAAGCGTCTCGGATTTTCCATGGCAGTAGATATCAGCATGATCGAAAACCGTGATACCTGCTGCAAGCGCGCTATCGAGTGCTGCGAAGGCGCGTTCATAGGCAGTATCGTCTGGCGGCAAAGCGTCCCATGTGCCCCCAAGTCGCATACAGCCGTAAATGGTTCTGGAGGTCGTGATCGACCCCATCGTCCACGTGTGCTCCATAACTCCAACCTCCCAGGGAAACACCAACCACTACGCAAAACAACCAGCGGTTCGCACAGCCACCATTGTTAATCGATCGCTATCGACGACTCTGTGCAATGCTCCTCAAACATCAGGTGCAAGTCACGAAACTGCGGCCCGGGGGCAATCCAATGGAGGTTGTGCCGCTTGACAGACAGCGCATGGGAATCTGCCGGAAGGTGCTTTAGCCATCTGTAATTAAAGAACTTTGCGCGTAATGATAGCGCATGGGCTGGAACATGGATATTACAGCAGCTATCACGATAGCGGCTTGCTGGTGCCGGCGGAACGTGATGTCGGCACTAGCAAGCGCCCAGCCAGTGAAATTAGGTTAGTGCGTAGACTAAAAGGTTTATTTTTTCAGGCACCTCAGTCTATGTTTACGAATGACAAGGACCTCGCCTTGAGCATCATTTGAAGTGTGCGCAAAATCAGATAGGATGCTGGAGTGGTCCGCTTGCTTATCCCTGACAAAATCAGAGGCTTGCAAACACATGACAAAAGTACTTGTGTTAATCCTCGGCTACTGTTGTCTCGTGAATTCTCCTGAAGCGAGCGAGTACCGGTACATAGATGTCAAAGAAACCCTAGGCACTGCGACGGGCCCTATCCTGGGAATGCGTCATCCCAATCCAGCATCAGGGCTCCGCCTTAACAACCCAGGCGCCCCATATGCAGAAGTCGGATGTCTCGACCCCTTCCTGTCAGTTGGTGCAACAAACCGTACCGGGTACAACTTCAACGTCATAGAAGCTGACCAGCCGGTGCTTTTTTTCCGGGATGAGGTTGCACGACTTGGGAGTGGGCTGGGCTCCTATTACAGTTACGTCAGTTCTCGGAATCCAGACGGTACTCCTAAAAGCGGTGGAATGTTTGCGGAGTTCACTATTGAAAGGGACATAACTTTCAATATGGTGTGCCCCCTCGGTTTTATCTGCGAAAAGACTGAAAGTTACGACGTGTCTTACGCCGACACACGCTCAGGCGCGGAATACGACGGGATAAAGCTGGTAAAAACTCGACTTTCCTTTGACGGAACGTGCGTAGACGGCGAAGGCAATATTCAACAGTGTCCTCTTGAACAATCTTGTACCGAAGTCTGGCAACAGTCAGGCCAGACAATTTCTGCTCCTATAACGCCACCATCCACGCTCGAAATCGTTAGAGGTTTTTTAAAAAGTATTCTACGAAGTGATTCAGAGGGGGATGTGCAGCCCCGAACTAAAACAGCGGCCATTGGGGTCCGAGGGTGAGCACGCTGGGTCGAATTATTGGTGTGATCTGTCACACTTTGGCCCGATTGTCCCCATTCGGCACTGTCGGTCCCTACGCTGCAGCAATGGTATTTTTGGCCTCAGTTATTCCCGCTTGGGGACAGGAAAACCTATATCAAGGAGTTGAAGTAAATGTGGTTGAAGGATCTCCTGCCGTGGTTCGTTTTGATTTCACTATGCCAGACAAGGAACTACTACTTTGGCCGATTTTCTCTGAATTTACCGGCGAACCGCCGCTTATCGCTGTCTCTTTCAATGGCACTAATTTAAAGCGCATTGAAAGTCGTTTGATATCAGGGACATTCGACGCTCTAGGGTTCGAAATTGGAGAATTAAAAGGGAGCAGTGGGGTACTGCAAGTGAGCGTGAGTGCCACTGACTCTGGCCAAGACTCTCTTTTTCTTATCCAAAATACAAAGCGGTTGATATTAGCCGTTGAAGGTCAACCAGTGGTCATCCCTGGTCCAAGTATTGACGCTCTAACTGAAATAAACCCCTTTTCCGATCTAACATTTTCGTTAGCCGCCTCCACAACCACACCCAGCTGGTTAACCATTGATGCAACATCAGGTGAATTAACAGGAACGCCCCCGATTGGCTCGTCTGGCCTAGTAACCGACATCGTCATTGTTGTGTCAGATGGTGCCACCGAGCAGTCACTTGACGCCTTCAGTATTGAGGTTCTGTCTGACTTCGATAATGACGGTTTACCGGACGAATGTCCCACCTGCGATGGTCTGACCCTAATGGAAGACCCCGATGACGATAACGACGGTGTACTAGATACTGAGGACGCATTTCCAAAAAATCCGACCGAGACAATTGATACCGATAGCGATGGTATTGGCAACAATGCAGACGTCGATGACGATAACGACGGTTTCACGGATGTCGAGGAACTGGAAGCTGGTAGCGACCCTACCTTGGCGACCGATACTCCGGTCCAGTCTGGTTTACCTCTTTGGCTGATCTACGACGCAGTTAAAAGATAAAATAAGCGCTGTAGTTGCTAGGCTATATTTCACTTGAGAGCCCACGTAATTTGTCGGGGGCGGCCCAGAATATGGTCATACATCGGCCATCACGTACTACCTACTTTGGCATAATCCGGCAGCGGCCAATTACCGGCCAAGCATTAACAATCCCAGGTTTTGACTGCGCCGCCACATTTGGCAGTGTCCACTTCCCCTAATCTGAGACATCGCTGATTGGAGTTTTCTGTGAGAATGAGCACAGGAGGCTGCAATGAAGAAATCACGATTTACGGAAAGTCAGATTGTCGGTGTGTTGAAGCAAGTCGATGCTGGAGCCAAGGTCGAGGACGTTTGTCGGGAGCATGGCATTAGTTCTGCGACGTACTACAACTGGAAGTCCAAGTACGGTGGTATGGAGGCGTCTGATCTGCGGCGCATGAAGGATCTGGAGGAAGAGAACGACCGTCTGAAGCGAATGTTTGCCGACCTCAGCCTCACACACGAGGCGACGAAGGAGCTCATTAAAAAAAAGGGTTGGTAACGGAGGAGCGGCGTGAGGCAGTGATTGAACTAGTAAGCCAAGGTGTATCGGTGAAATCGGCCTGCCAAGTCGTTGGCCTTAGTCGCTCAACATTTTACCGGGAGCCCACTGATTGGCGGGCGCGGGATGCGGCAGTGATTGCCGCAATTCAGCTGATGCTCAAGAAGTCGCCAAAGGCCGGCTTCTGGAAGATCGTGAAGCGCCTGAAGTTGAAGGGCTATCCCTTCAATCACAAGCGCATCTATCGCGTTTACTGTCGTCTCGGACTGAATTTGCCACGCCGCACCAAACGAACACTACCCAAGCGGCCGCTGGTGCCGCTGTCGGTTGAGTCAAAAGTGAACCATCAATGGGCGCTCGATTTTATGCATGACACGCTCTACTGCGGTAAGCGGTTCAGAGTACTCAATATCATCGACGAGTCGACCCGGGAGTGCCTCGCGATTGAAGTCGACACGTCACTACCGGCTCAACGCTTGGTTCGAGTGATGGAGCAACTTAAAACTGAGCGCGGACTACCGAACCAGGTTCGCGTGGATAATGGTCCCGAACTCGTTTCCAGCACATTTGCTGACTGGTGCGAGGAGCACGGTATCGAGGTGGTCTACATACAGAAAGGCAAGCCACAGCAAAACGGATTTGCAGAACGCTTCAACGGCTCGTTCCGTTATGAGTTCTTGGACGCCTATCTGTTCGAGTCCTTGAGCCAGGTGCGCGAGATGGCTTGGTTGTGGCGCCTGGACTACAACGACGAACGACCGCATGAAAGTTTGGGGCATCTGCCGCCCAGTGTGTATCGGCAGAAGTTGGAAAACTCTAGTTTAGAGGTGTCTTACTGATGGGGAAGTGGACAAGATCACCTGCGGGCACACCGGTCTCCCGACTGAGGGCATCCAGGCTTTCACCTCGCAGCAATCGTAGAACCACCT
>CAJXNM010000081.1 GCA_913057135.1 uncultured Halieaceae bacterium | reverse complement strand
TGAAGGGTCAACCAATACCCAAAGCACGGTCACCCAAGGTATTTTCATCGAGGCGCCGCGGATAAATTAATGAGGATCTCAGTGATGACAGCTTTTATCTGGCGTTATCTACAAGCATTTAAGCGCACAACCACTACTGTAGCACTCACTCTGTGGGTCGCTGCACCTGTCTGGGGTGATGACACAGAGATCTTCTTTGGTAGTTTTGAGGGCGGTGCGTTTTTGCCAAACGTGCTGTTCATCATGGATACCTCGGGTTCCATGCGTAGTCGACCGAATGACAGCACCAGTGAAGCCAAAATCAACATCGTAAAAGAAGCCCTCAGGCAGTTGGCGTACGAGATGAGCGGTGTCAATGTGGGCTTGATGCGTTTCTCAAATCCGGGTGGTCCTGTGCTATACCCGGTCACTTATATCGATCAGGAAATACCCTCGTTCGGCACAGGTGCCGAGACCACGGTCACTCCGATAGCCTCCAGTCAAAGTGACGCTACGGAGAATCTAGGCACAGGTGTGGTTGAGGTAGGGGGAGAATCCTCCGCGATTGGTAGCGGTGAGAATGTCACTGTCATCGAAGCCTATGTCAACGAGAATGATGAGGATGCGGAGGAATCCCGCAATGGTAACTTCTCTATTTTTGGCGATTACTTTGACTTTCGCGGCGTTGGCGATAAAGCCGGCATTCGGTTTTGGGAAATTGACGTGCCGCGGGGTGCGGATGTAATTGACGCCCGGCTGTCGCTGACCGTCAGCAACGATAGCGACAACAACCAAGAGTCTCTGACGACACGAGTATGTGGCGACCTCGTGCCCGCCCCGGATTTTGGCGACTACAGCACCCGACCCAGTCAACGCAATCTTACGTTTAACTGTATTGATTGGGTGATGAACGATGCCACCGGCGGCGTACCTGCGCTAAACAGCACTATCGTGTCTCCGAACCTTGCGCCCATCGTTGATGAAATTGTATCGGCTGATAACTGGCGTAACGGTTATTGGGCAAACAACGATATTGTCTTATTGCTAGAGCAAACAGCGGACTCCGATGACAATGCCGAGCGCCAATTTCGGACCCACGATAATCGATCTGATGCTTCCAAGCTGACCATTCGCTACAGCGAGGGTGGCGGTATCACCGATAATGTTGCGGGCTTAATCTTTAATGGTGTTTCGGTGCCCCGAGGGGCAGCGGTTACCTCGGCTTATCTCGAACTGACCCCGCGTAATACGGTGCAGGGGACACCCTCGTTAAACATCGCACTCGAATCTGGTGCGGCCGCCCAACCGTTCAGTGGCGCCAATGGCGAGATTTCATCGCGGATTGCTGCCAGTAGTTTAAGTCAATCGGTGGTGGCGTCTTCCTGGATAGATGACACCACGGTGCAATTGGACGTGTCGACGCTCGTGCAAACCGCCGTCAGTGATGCCTCCTGGTGCGGCGGCGAACCCTTGGGCTTGTTGCTCAGTCGAGTTGGGGAGCGGCTCGATTTTGAATCGTACGATGGTGACCCTAACCTTGCGCCACAACTTAGAATTACTTACGACGCCGACAGTGTTGTGCCAGGCTCTACCTGCGTCGAAACGAGTCAGACAAAACGTGTGGGCTCGTCGAATGACGATATTGAGTTCCGAAGTGCCAGTGGTGGTGATTATGTCTCTTCTCGAAGCTACATGTATATCAATGACGACGAGTGGATCACCATGCGCTTCGCGAACTACACGTTACCGTCGGATGCGGAAATTACCAGTGCCTATTTACATTTGGTGGCAGACAGGAATGACACTACCACCGACGTGACGCTGAAATTATCGGTTGAACAAACGGCCAACTCTGAGCCTTTGCCCGGTACAAACCCAGGAACGACGCGCACGTGGAGTGGCAACGTGCAATGGCCGATTAATGAAAATTGGCGCTCTCGTCAGAGTTATCGCTCTCCCGATATATCAAGCCTAATACAAACCGTGCTCAGCAGCGGGTTTGTGTCGGGAAATGCGATAACGCTTCGAGCGGATTTGTTGGCTGGCGATCGCTTGCTTTGGGAGACCTACGACGACAATCCGATTTTCGCGCCTATGCTGGAAATTAACTTTAAATCGACTGGTGAAGACGCTTTTAACACGGCTCGTACCGAGTTTATAAGCGCAGTAGATTCTCTTTCCGCCGAGGGCTTTACCCCTATTCAGGACACCTTATTCGAGGGCTTTCAATATTACGCGGGTAACCCAGTGGTTTGGGGTAAGTACCGAGGTGGCCACGATGCCAATGGAAACCGGATAAATGTAGCCAATGAATCGGCAGATGCCGAGCCCTTCTGGTACACCCGTGTGTCGGTAGAAGACGCCATTACCCCCGAATCCTGGGGTGGTGTACAGAGGCCTCCGGGTTGCACAGAGGACAACCTCAGTAGCGTTGCTTGCGATGACAGTAACGGTCCGAACGAACCCGAGGGTGAATATCTACTGGGTAATCCGGTTTACAAATCGCCCATTGAGAGTCAATGTCAGTTTGAAAGCCATATTGTATTCCTCACGGACGGGGCGGCTAACGAGCCGCACTCTGAAGCCTTAATTAAGTCGGCCATTGGCGCCAGTACCTGCCCCTCCAGCGGTAACAGTGCTCAGGCTTGCGTGGTGGAGTTAGCCGAGTACATGTACAACAACGATTTAAATGCGGCGCTAGAGGGCACGCAGGTCGTGCGTACCCATATGGTCGGGTTTGATTTTGATGAGCAATGGCTCGAGGACATTGCCGACGCGGGCGGCGGTACCTACGCCACGGCCAACGACTTGGAGTCATTACTGGCGGAGTTCAAAACGATCATCGCCGAGGTGCTCAAAACAGACACATCCTTCGTGGCGCCAGTTGCCGCAATTAACCAGTTCAATCGCCTGACCAATCGCGATGAGGTGTATTTTGCAGTATTCAAACCGGACGGTGTGCCCGCTTGGCCTGGAAACTTAAAGCGCTACCGTCTCGGTTCCGCAAACGGCTTGAGCAATGTCCTTCTAGACGCCAATGACAATACTGCCGTTGATCCAGATACCGGTTTCTTCAGAGGTTCTGCGCGCAGTTATTGGAGTTCGGTGGCCGACGGTGGTGATGTTGAGAAGGGGGGTGCCGCAGAGAATTTACCCGCGTATGCATCGCGAAACGTCTTTACCGATCTGACTTCGGCACCTACCTCACTGATCGCAGGTGGTAACTTGCTCGTCGATAGTAATGGGGCTATCACCGAGGCCATGTTGGGTGTGACAGGCGATACCGAGCGTACCGACCTGATTAATTGGATTCGAGGTCAAGACGTTGACGATGCCGACGGCGATGGCATCGTATCGGAAGACCGCTTAGCTATTGGCGACCCACTCCACTCTCGTCCAGTGGCGATTAACTACGGGCTGGATGAAAACGAGCAGGCGCAAGTAGTGCTCTTTTTTGGCACTAACGCCGGCAATCTGCACGCTATCGACGCGACCAATGGTGTGGAGCTCTTTACTTACATACCTCAAGAATTGCTTGGCCTACAGGCTGATCTGCGATTGAACAGTGGCAGTAGCTCCCACTTCTATGGGCTCGATGGCAGTCCGTCGGCGTGGATCAAAAATACCGGCTCAAGCCAAATTTTGAGCGCAGAGGATGACCATGTTTACCTGTACATTGGTCAACGCAGAGGCGGCCAAAATTACTACGCCCTCGATGTCACTGATACGGCCAATCCTCGACTCATGTGGAAAATTCAGCCAAGTGACACCGGCTTCTCAGCCCTCGGTTACAGCTGGGCCCGACCCGTGGTGGGCAGACTTAATGTGGACGGTGTGGCTCGCGACGTTATTTATTTGTCCGGGGGCTATGATGAAGCAAATGACGACGAGAGCACCCGAAATGACAACGCCGATGAAATGGGGAACGCCCTTTACATTGTCGATGCGGTTGATGGCTCCTTGATTTGGTCTGCGGGCTTGGGAGATGGTTACACCGTTTCCACGCCCGAGATGTTGCACGCCATACCTGCGGCACCGGCGGTTTTTGATGTCGACAGCGATGGCTTCGACGATGGCTTCTTTGTGGGTGACACAGGGGGACAGGTGTGGCGCTTCGATTTCTTCCAAGGCCAAGCCGCCGAGAACTTGGCTGCCGGTGGTGTCATTGCCCGATTAGGTGCAGGGGGTACGGTCGATGCAAGTGCCAATCGACGTTTCTACCACTCACCTGATGTTGCGCTCGCGGATGTGGCAGGGGTGACCAAGTTAGTGGTGACCATTGGCTCGGGAGCGCGACCGAGTCCCTTGTCTGAGACCGTTAACGACCGTTTCTATGCCATTTTCCAGGATGCGGTATTTGGTGCGCCGGCTACTTACACCGTGCTGACTGAGGGTGACGATCCTGCCACCGCAGGTGTCATTGAAGCATCGAATTTTTATGATGCCACCGACAATCTATTACAAAGCAGCGACGGCGCCACTGTACAGGCCGAAGTGGACAAATTGGCGGGGAAAAACGGTTGGTATATGGACTTCCCGCGTATCGGTGAAAAGGTCTTGTCGACACCCTTATCTTTCCGCGATGGCGTCAGTTTTACCACCTATGAGCCTCGTAACGAGTCCGATTCCTGTACACCCAAGGCGGGAACGTCGCGGCTCTACCTTGTCAGTCTCACAGACGGTACGGTGCCCGAGGAACAAAACAGGGTAACGCCGCCGGTCGTCGATGGCCCCCCTGATCGTTTTACCGAGTTGAATACCCCAAGTATCGTCGATGAGCCTGTCATCATTTGTACCGACCAGGGCTGCGAATTGTTTGCGGGTCCTGAGCAACCGCCCATTCCGCTGCTTGAGGGTGACAATATCGTGAGAACCCACTGGAGACAGGATTGATGGTTCGCAAAGACACAGGATTCAGCCTTGTTGAGCTGATGATTGCCCTTGCCATTATGGCTGTGTTGGCGGGTATTGGTATCCCCGCCTATCAGAGCTACGTTCAGACAGGGTATCGCCGACAAGCGCAGGCCGATTTAATGGCGGCAGCCCAATCGATGGAGCGCGCCTTTGCGGCTCGCATGAGCTACGCTGGGTTAAATACGTCGCCCCCCTTTGTGACGAGCTCTCCAGCGCAGGGTACGGCTATTTACCAACTGACCGTCTCAAGCTTGACGGACAGTAGTTTTACTATTACCGCCACACCGCTGGCAAATGGGCCCTCCGCAGGCACTGGACTGCTTCGTGTTAATCATCTTGGGCAACGGTTTTGGGATAAGAACAACGACGGAGACACCGATGATGCCGGTGAAACGAGTTGGGAGGATTAAATGAAACGGTTGAAGGCGATACTGTTAATCGGCTTATGGATTACCGAGGGTGCGCTTGCCCAAGTGGATAGCAACATGCCAGAAGAGGGGGCTCTGCCGGTATCGAAGCTACCGGTGGCCATCGTCCGAGCGGCAAACGATCGCTGTTCGGGGTTACTCATTACATCGGCAGAATTCTCTTGGCGGCGTGACGATGGCGTCTATCGCTTAGATGGTCGATGTAAAGGTGAGCCTGTTCGTCTGGATGTAACGGGCACTGGCAAGGTGCTGTATTTCACGCACTTGGAGCGTGCGCGCTAGTTGATGGGGCGCTTGTGCACATTACCGCGTTTACAGAGGCTATGTGGCTTGAGCGAGGTCTCAGCGACAACACTTTAGAAGCCTACAGCCGGGACTTACGTCAGCTCGATGGTTGGCTTCAAGAGCAGGGGACATCGTCTTTAATAACAGCATCCCCCGCCGACATTCAGCACTTCTTAGGCCATAGACTGGCGTCTGGAAAGTCGCCGCGCTCTACAGCTCGTCTTTTGTCCAGTCTCCGAGCTTTTTATCGCTGGTCCTTGCGCGAGGGTCATCGCTCCGATGATCCGTCGCTGCGTATTGAATCGCCACGACTGGGAAGACCGTTGCCGAAGGCGCTATCGGAGCAAGAAGTCGAGCATTTGCTGGCGGCACCCGACCCTGAAGAGGCCATCGAATTTCGTGATCGCACCATGTTGGAGTTGCTGTATGCCTGTGGTTTGCGGGTGTCGGAGCTCACCGGCTTAACGGTCAGCCAGGTCAGTTTGACCCAGGGCTTGGTGCGGGTGGTTGGCAAAGGTCGCAAAGAGCGTTTAGTGCCCATGGGAGAGGAGGCCCTCGACTGGCTGCAGCGCTATTTAAAAGAGTGTCGCCCTGAGCTAATTGGACCCCGCCCGTCGGATGTGCTTTTTCCATCGAACCGAGGGACCACAATGACTCGCCAGACGTTCTGGTATCGTATTAAACTGTACGCCCGAAGGGCTGGCATCCAAACGCATCTGTC
>CAJXNM010000080.1 GCA_913057135.1 uncultured Halieaceae bacterium | reverse complement strand
CCCGCAAATTTTTCGACCAAGTCGAAAATCTTCATGGCTAAATCGGGGTCGATGCCTTTTTCCCGCGCACCATCGGCAAATACCGAGCGCTGCTTCGCCATCTCCTCGGGTTTTTTCTTACCCATGGCCCGGCGCAGTAAATCAGCGCCTCCTAAGGTATAGCCCGCCAGCACCTGAGCAATCTGCATCACCTGCTCTTGGTACAAGATGATGCCGTAAGTGGGCTCTAAAATAGGCTGCAATGAGGGATGCTGGTACTCGGCATCGGGGTAAGAGATGCGCTCCCGACCATGTTTACGGTCAATGAAATTATCCACCATGCCCGATTGCAACGGGCCCGGTCGGAATAGGGCCACCAGCGCGATAATGTCCTCGAAACAGTCGGGCTGTAGGCGCTTAATCAGATCTTTCATACCTCGAGATTCGAGCTGAAAGACGGCGGTGGTTTCGGCCGCTTTTAATAAATCGAAGACCTTGGCGTCGTCGAGGGGAATGCTGTTGATGTCAAGGGGGTCCTGCTGGCACCGTTGGCGGGCGTCATCGATCATCTCGACCGCCCAATCAATGATGGTCAGGGTCCGCAACCCCAAGAAGTCGAATTTAACGAGGCCCGCATCCTCGACATCGTTCTTGTCGTACTGGGTGACTAAGCCGCTCCCTTCTTCGTCACAGTACAGGGGCGAAAAATCGGTGAGCATTGAGGGTGCAATAACGACGCCCCCCGCGTGTTTACCGACATTTCGAGTCACACCCTCAAGCTGAACAGCCATATCCCATATTTCTTGGGCAGAGCTGTCATCCGCCAGAAGCTGAACCAGGGCTTCCTCCTGTTCAAGGGCTTTTTCGAGCGTCATACCCACTTCAAAGGGGATCAGCTTCGACATCTTGTCCGCAAGGCCGTAGGGCTTGTCCTGAACCCTGGCCACATCTCGGACAACAGCCTTGGCCGCCATCGTGCCAAAGGTAATGATCTGGGATACCGCTTCACGCCCATAGAGGGTAGCGACATAATCGATCACCTCATCGCGGCGCTCCATGCAGAAATCAACATCGAAGTCGGGCATGGATACCCGCTGGGGATTGAGGAAGCGCTCGAACAGAAGGTCGTAACGAAGGGGGTCCAAATCGGTGATTTCAAGGGCGTAAGCGACCAGCGAGCCAGCACCCGAGCCCCGGCCCGGCCCCACAGCAATACCGTTCTGTTTGGCCCAGCGAATAAAATCCATCACGACCAAGAAGTAGCCCGGGAAACCCATCTGATTGATGACACCCAGCTCGAAATCAAGCCGCTCCCGATAAACATGTTCCTCTGCTATCGCGAGCTCTTTTAGACGCCGGGTCAGGCCTTCATGGGACAGCTGCTCCAAGTACTGCTCAATCGTCAGCCCCTCTGGGACCGGATAATTGGGCAAAAACGGCTCACCAAGACGGATAGTGACCGAGCATCTCTGCGCAATATGCACAGTATTTTCCAGCGCCTCGGGGATGTCGCTGAACAGTGCATCCATCTCTTGGGGCGAGCGCAAATACTGCTGCTCGGAGTAATGTCTAGGACGCCGAGGATCATCGAGGGTCCGACCCTCGCCGATACATACTCTGGCTTCATGGGCCTCGAATTCATCTTTATCGAGAAAACGTACGTCATTCGTGGCCACAACCGGGCACCCGGTGCGCGCTGCCAAGGTTACGGCAGCGTGTATGTAATCCTCTTCTGACGGTCGACCCGTGCGTTGCAATTCAAGGTAAAAAGCATCGGGGAATGTCTCCATCCAAGTGGCTAAGACAGATTCGGCCTCTTGTTCGTGGCCACTTAATAACAGCTGCCCAATTTGGCCTTGACGCCCCCCGGAGAGGGCAATAAGTCCGTCAGCCAGGGAGTCCACCCATTCCCGGCGAATCCGCGCCTCGCCGTGGCGCTGCCCCTCCCGCCAGGCGCGGGAGATGAGCTGTATCAGATGTTGGTAGCCAACCTCATTTTTCGCCAGCAAACAGAGCTGCCAGGGACGATCGGGTTCAAGGGGATCCTCCAACCAAAAATCAGCCCCGACGATGAGCTTAATGCCCGCCGATTGAGCCGCCTTGTAGGCTTTAATGAGACCGTAAAAATTGGTGACATCGGTAACCGCCACCGCCGGCATGCCTAACTGGGCTACCCGATCCATCAAGGAACGGTGCCGGATCAGGCCATCAACGAGGGAAAACTCGGTATGCAGTCTTAGGTGAACAAACGCTGTCATAGCCATAAGCTACTTGAGCTAGGTGGCCGACAGCAAGCGCTTTACGGGTCCAAAGCTCTTCCGATGTACCGGGGTGACGCCCAATCGCTGCAGTGCTTCCATATGCGTCTTGGTGGGATAGCCCTTATGGCGCGCAAACCCATAACCCGGGTACTGTTCATCGAGGATATCGAGCTCTTGGTCCCGTTGTACTTTGGCGATAATAGACGCCGCCGCAATAGCCGGTACCGAAGCGTCGCCCCCGACAATAGCCTCGGTAGGTACTGCTAATTCAGGGCAGCGGTTGCCGTCGACCTGCACCCGCGCGGGTGTCACAGGAAGCGCCCTGACCGCCCGCTGCATGGCCAGCATGGAAGCCTGCAGAATGTTCAACTGGTCAATCTCTTGCACCGATGCTCGACCCAAGGCCCAGGCAATCGCCGCCTCTTTAATTTGCTCAGCGAGCAGTTCTCGTCGTCTCGGGGTGAGTTTTTTCGAATCGGTAATACCCTCTGGTATTGCGCGTTCATCGAGAATCACCGCAGCGGCAACCACGTCACCGGCGAGTGGACCACGGCCCACCTCGTCAACCCCAGCGCAAAGGGCGGGAAGAGCCTCTGAATAATCGCTCTGCTTGGTCATCGCGCCTTTAACCCGGCTAGAGCATCGGCACAGCGCTCGCCAAAGCCACCGCCAATGGCCTCGGCTAGCTCGTCAAACTGACTGACCTGAATAGCGGCGCCATGCTCTAGACAATCGATCATAGCCGGCACCAGCGATGCCACATTGGCATTGTCTTGGAGTAATTCAGGCACCACCTCGCGCCCGGCCAAAATGTTGGGTAGGCCGGCAAACGGGGTGGTAGCCAATCGCGACAACACATGCCATGACAAGGCCGCCATGCGATAAGCAATAACCATGGGTTTGCGCAGTAGCATGGCTTCTAAGGTCGCGGTACCCGAGGCGAGTAATACAACATCGGCTGCGTGCATCGCCTGACGTCCCATACCCTCTAGCACGGTGACGGGTAGCGGACTTGGCCGGTCCGCTAAAAACCTCTGAATTTGCTGCGCACGGGCACTGTTAGCTGCCGGGATCACAAACTTCAGCGTGGCGTCCAGTCGACTTAGCTCGGCCACCGTTTGTGCAAACACGGGCATTAGCGAAGTCACCTCGCCCGCTCGACTCCCCGGCAATACCGCAACCAGACGTCCATCTCGGGGCAGGCCCAGCTGCTGGCGCATATCAACGGACGAGGGCAAGTCTTGTAATTCTTCTATGAGCGGGTGACCCACGCAAACAGCGGGAATACCCGCCTTTTCATAAATGGCCACTTCAAAGGGTAGCAAGCACATCATCAAATCAATGGCCTTGCCGATGCCCTTAAGTCGTCCCGCCCGCCACGCCCACACCGAAGGGCTCACCAGGTGTGCAGTACGCAAGCCCCGAGCCCGCAGACGACGTTCAAGGGTGAGATTAAAATCGGGGCTGTCTATGCCTAGAAATACGTCGGGCTGCCAGGCGATTTGTTGTCGGTAGACCCCACGCCTTATAGCAAGCAATTCGGGCAGCCGTTTTAAGGGATCAATCAATCCCATAACCGACAAGCGATCCATGGGGTATAGGGACTCAAGGCCCAGTGCGGTCAACCTTGGTCCACCAATACCGGTTAACTCAAGCTCGTGGACGCGTTCAGAAAGGGCCGCCACCACGGCTGCGCCCAAAATATCACCGGACATCTCCCCGGCCAATAATCCCAAACGCACGAAAGGGCCTAGCGAACGATGCCGCGTTCAGAACTGCGCAAAGACTCCAGCATAGGCCCTAGAGCTGGGGTTTCCAGGACCATCAGTTCCAAACGCTCAATCGCTGCATCGAGGGTCAATCCTTGACGATAAATTATCTTATAGGCGCGGCGTAACTCGGCGATGGTCTGGCTGTCAAAACCACGACGCCGAAGACCCTCCGCATTAATGGTTTTGGCCTGAGCGGGACTGCCTACAACCGTCACATAGGCAGGCACATCTTTACCGATAGCCGTGCCCATCCCAGAGAAGCTGTGGGTACCAATTTTGCAAAACTGATGCACGAGGGTATAGCCACTAAGAATTGCCCAATCGCCGACTTCAACATGACCTGCCAATGCGGCGTTATTCACCAAGATCGTGTGATTACCCACGACGCTATCATGGCCGATATGCACGTAGGCCATAATAAGATTGTGATTGCCTACCTCGGTGAGGCCCTTATCTTGGACGGTCCCCCTATGGATGGTGACGTTCTCCCGAATAATATTGTCGTCGCCGATGATGAGTTCGGTGGGTTCATTCCTATACTTTAGATCGGGAGTGGCCTCTCCGATACTAGAGAACTGATAGATATGATTCCGATCCCCTATTCGGGTTGGTCCACGAATCACCACATGGGGTTCAACCACTGTCTCCTCGCCAATGACCACATCGGGCCCAATAAAACTCCAGGGACCAATGGACGCCGAATCGGCAATCTCTGCCGATGGATCAACAATGGCACTGGGGTGAATCATGGCTCAGCGATCCGCACATAAAATCGTTGCAGAGGCAGCGGTGGCGCCATCGACCATGGCACGCACATCAAACTTCCAAATACCACGGCGCTCACTGACGATGGTTGCCAACAAACGCACCTGGTCGCCAGGCACGCAGGGCCGCTTAAAGCGAAGGTTATCAACCCCCACCAAATAATAAATCGAGCCATCGGCAGGGGTTTTACCCATGGTTTTGAAACCCAGGATACCTGCTGCCTGCGCCATTGCCTCGACGAGTAAAACCCCAGGGAATACTGGATTAGCCGGGAAATGCCCATCAAAGTAGGGCTCATTAATACTTAGATTCTTGTACGCCTCAATACTTTCCCCGGGCGTCAGTGCTACCACACGGTCGACCAGTAAAAAGGGATAACGGTGCGGCAAATGCTCTCGAATCCCCTCGATATCCATAATCACGATGGATGCTCCTCTTGTGAACCGGCCGCCCCAGATAGCAGGGCGAGTTGTTTTTCCAAACTGCTTAGTCGCTTGGCCATCTCCGCTAGCTGCTCGAAACGAACCGCGTTACGACTCCAGTCTCGGTAGGGTTGTATGGGGGTGCCCGAGCTGTAAACACCCGGCTCGGTCAATGATTTACTGACGCGCCCCTGACCATTGACGTGTACGTTGTCCGCAATCTCGATGTGATCAGCAACACCACACATACCGCCAAAGGTGCAGTTGCTGCCAATTACCGTACTGCCTGCAATGGCGGTGCCTGCGGCAATAGCCGTGCCTGACTTGATATGTACGTTGTGGGCAACGTGGACTTGATTATCGATAATCACATGGGACTCGATGCGGGTATCCGTCAGTGCGCCACGATCGATAGTGACCGAGGCGCCAATATCCACATGGTCGCCAATGGCTACACCACCCAGCTGCAAAATCTTTTGCCATTGGCCTGCATTTGGGGCAAAGCCAAAACCGTCGGAACCAATAACGGTATTGGCGTGAACAGTGCAGTGCGATCCGAGGACCACGTCGTGGTAAAGGGTAACGTTGGGGTACAAACGCGTACCCCTACCGATCGTCACGTTGTGTCCAACCACCGTGTTAGACCCAATCCAAGCACCGTCTTCGATACGCGCGCCAGCCGCAATCACAGCACCCGAATCAACCGTCACACCCTGACCAATACTGGCTGAATCATCGATAGTAGCCGTGGGATGAAGGGTGCCAGAGGGGGAGGGTCGCGTGTCAAACAACGCGGTCGCTTTGGCATAACTCAAGTACGGTTGGTCGCTGATGAGACAGGGCAGCGCACACTCATCTACCCAGTCGGGGTGAAGAATCACCGCCGCTGCCTGGGTCTGGGCAAGCGCAGATAAATACCGCTTGCTCGAGACGAAACTCAGGTGTGTCGAACCCGCTTGCTCCAGGGGAGCCAATCCTGAAATAACAATATTGTCAGCCCCCCGGAGCTCGAGTCCGAGGGTGCCTGCAATCGTCTTGAGTGTTTTCACACCGCTACGTCGCGGCCAATTACTGGGCGGCTGGTAACTGATTGAGCTTGTCGGTCACCTTGGCCGTTACGTCATATCCCATATCGGCATGAAGTACCGCCTGACGCGACAACAA
>CAJXNM010000079.1 GCA_913057135.1 uncultured Halieaceae bacterium | reverse complement strand
GCGGTGCCAAATGATTCGTAGCGTGCAATACAGATGTCGCGCATGGCGCCAATGCTCTCTTTCAAATACTTACGAGGGTCAAACTCAGCGGGATTCTGGGCCATGAAGCGACGAATGGACCCGGTGGCGGCAAGGCGCAAATCGGTATCGATATTAACTTTTCGAACACCGTGTTTTATGCCTTCAACCACCTGCTCTACGGGCACGCCGTAGGTTTCAGGAATCTGGCCGCCGTACTCATTGATGATGGCTAGCCAATCTTGGGGCACCGCCGATGAGCCGTGCATCACCAAGTGGGTATTGGGAATGCGTGCGTGGATGTCTTTAATACGATCGATGGCGAGAATGTCGCCGGTTGGTGGCCGCGTGAACTTGTAGGCTCCGTGGCTGGTGCCGCAAGCGATCGCCAACGCGTCAACGCCGGTATCGGCCACAAACTGTGCAGCCTCCTCCGGGTCAGTGAGCATCTGGTCGTGGCTCAGTTTACCGACCGCTCCAATACCATCTTCCTCCCCCGCTTCACCGGTTTCAAGAGAACCTAAGCATCCAATCTCCCCCTCAACCGAGACGCCACAGGCGTGGGCCATAGCAACCACTTTGCGTGTCACCTCGGCGTTGTAGGCGTAATCCATGGGGGTCTTGCCGTCTTCACCCAGTGAACCATCCATCATGACCGAGCTAAAGCCCAGCTGAATCGACCGCTGACACACAGCGGGTGATGTACCGTGATCCTGGTGTACCACCACCGGAATGTGAGGAAACTCGCTCATTGCCGCTTCCATCATGGCGCGTAGGAAGGGCGCACCGGCGTACTTCCGCGCCCCAGCGCTGGCCTGCATGATCACCGGCGAGTCAGTGGCGTCTGCGGCTTCCATGATGGCGCGGGTTTGCTCAAGGTTATTGACGTTAAACGCGGGCACGCCGTAACCGAATTCCGCGGCATGATCTAATAGCTGGCGAAGACTAATTAGGGCCATCTTTGCTCTCCTGTAAACGTATGCTTGACGAGGGTGGCAATACTACTTAACCGCCCAAGTGTAATAAGGGTGTGTGACTGCCAAGTGACCGCTGTCTTGGCTACCTAGGCGTCACTTCGCTGCTGCAGCATTGCCACCGCGGGTAGCACCTTGCCTTCCACGTATTCGAGGAATGCCCCGCCACCGGTCGATATGTAAGACACCTGATCGGCGATTTTGAACTTGTCGATGGCCGCGAGGGTGTCGCCGCCACCCGCCAAGGAGAACCCAGCGCTTTTAGCCACGGCCTGAGACACCGCTTGGGTACCGCTGGCAAACGCGTCAAATTCAAACACACCCACAGGTCCATTCCAAAGAATGGTACCGGCACTGTGTAGTTTATCGGCAATGGCGGCCGCTGACTGGGGTCCTATATCGAGAATCATGTCATTTTCGCCCACTTCGGCCGCCAACTTGACCGTTGCTTCGGCGCTGTCACTGAACTCGCTGGCGACCACCACATCGATGGGTAGCGGGATGCTGGTTTTGTCCATGAGCGCTCGTGCGGTATCGATTAAATCGTGTTCACACAATGATTTGCCCACGGGGTACCCGGCTGCGGCCAAGAAGGTGTTGGCAATACCACCGCCCACTACCAGGCTGTCACAGCGCTCCGCTAACTGCTCAAGTACCTCGAGTTTAGTCGAGACCTTTGAGCCACCCACAATGGCCACCATGGGTTTTGCCGGCGCCGAAAGGGCGCGCTCTAATGCACTGAGCTCTGCAGCCAACAGCGGCCCGGCGCAGGCAACGCCCGCATGTACACCAACACCATGGGTGGAGGCTTGGGCTCGGTGGGCGGTTCCAAAAGCATCCATGACAAACACATCGCACAACTGGGCATATTGCTTTGCTAGGGCGTCGTCATTGCGCTTTTCGCCGACATTGAAGCGCACGTTTTCCAGCAGTACGACGTCTCCCGGTGCCACGGTGGCGGTTTGCCAGTCCTTAACGACGGGCACGGATACATCGAGCAGCGCCGACAATTGAGCGGCTACCGGTGCCATCGAAAATGTTTCATCAAACAGCCCTTCTTCGGGGCGGCCTAGGTGAGACATCAATATCACCCCGGCGCCTGCAGATAATGCTGCCTTGATGGTGGGCACCGCGGCCTTCAGTCGGGCGTCACTGGTGACCTTGCCGTCTTTAATAGGAACGTTTAGATCTTCTCGAATCAGCACACGTTTGCCCGCAAGATCTAATTCGGTCATTAGCTTCATGATGTCTCCTGCACCCCGTTAGTTCTTCAAAACCCTTGCCTGTGACAGCTAAAAACCCAGCAGCGTAGGTCTATGATTGTCTCTGTTAACCTTGTGCCATGCCCTCAAAGTGCAGGGCAATGTCGAGCAATCGATTCGCATAGGCCCACTCGTTGTCAAACCAGATGAGTACTTTCAGAAGTCGATTGGCACTTACTTGGGTCTGACTGGCGTCGACCACACTCGAGCGGGTTTCCCCATTAAAATCACAGGATGCCAGCGGTTCGGTAGTAAAGCCAAGAATACCCGATAACGGACCTTCCGCGGCCGCCTTCAGCGCGTCATTGACCGCCGCCGCCGAGCAGGGGCGCTGGGTATAAACGGCCACATCCATGGCCGATACATTAAGGGTCGGTACCCGCAGCGCGTGCGCCGTTAGCTTGCCCTGAAGTTGCGGCAGTATGCGTGGCACGCCAACGGCCAGCCCCGTATCCACCGGTATGATGGACTGAAATGCGGCGCGGGTCTTGCGTAAGTCGGTATTGTGGTAGGCATCGAGTACGGGCTGGTCATTCATAGCCGAGTGCACTGTCGTTACCGTGCCAGCCTCTATACCGAAAGCTTCATCGATCACTTGTAATACCGGGCAGAGCGCATTGGTGGTGCAAGAACCCGCCGACACCACCGTTTCATTGCCCTTTAAGCTGGCTTGGTTTAAGCCCCACACAATCGTGGCATCGACGGTGGGCTCTGCCGGCTGTGATAATAAAACCCGCTTTGCACCGGCATGACAATGTTGCTCTGCGGTGGCTCGGTCACTGAACGCCCCTGTGCACTCCAAGACGAGGTCGATGGCGTTCTCACCCCACGGTAGCTGGTCTAGCTGGGGTTGCGACAACAACAGAATCGGCTGTTCGTTGACGATTAAGTTAGTCGCTTGCTCTGAACAATTGCCTTCTGGCGCTGTCGTTCCGGGTTCGAGTCGTATCGTGCCCGGAAAGCGGCCGTGGGTTGAGTCGTAGCGGGCCAAGTGGGCTACTGTCTCACTGTCAGCCAGCTCATTAATAGCGGCTAAGGTCAGTGCAGACTGAGCATCCGCTCGCTGTGCCCAGGCGCGAAACGCAGTGCGGCCGATGCGACCAAAGCCGTTGATGGCAATTCGATAGCTCAATCGAGGATAACGTCCTCGACGGCCGCTACCACATTGTCGACCGTGAAGCCGTACTCCTGCATTAACACATTGCCAGGGGCCGACTCGCCAAAGCTCGTCATACCCACAATACGCCCATCGAGGCCGACAAATTTGTACCAATAGTCTGCATGGCCCGCTTCGACGGCTACCCGCGCTAGAATATGGCTTGGTAATACAGCCTCTCGATAGAGCGCATCCTGTGCCATGAAGCGCTCAGCGCAGGGCATGGATACAACACGGATGCCGCGACCCTGCTCTGCCAGGCGTTGGGCCGCCTGTACCGCCAAACTTACCTCGGAGCCCGTGGCAATGATAATGGCGTCCAGTTCACCGACTTCCGATACTAAGGTGTAACCACCCCGCTCGATATCCGATAGCTCGCTCGCGGCGCGGTATTGGTGGGGCAATGTCTGGCGGGAGAACACCAGGGCCGATGGGCCGTCTGCACGCATGACCGCCGCTTTCCAGCACGCCGCCGACTCCACCGTATCGCAGGGGCGCCAGGTTTCTAAGTTGGGTGTGCTGCGCAACGATGTCAGCTGCTCTACCGGTTGATGGGTGGGTCCATCTTCACCGAGGCCTATAGAGTCGTGGGTATAAACGAAAATAACCCGCTGGCGCATGAGTGCTGCCATGCGCACTGCATTACGCGCGTACTCCATAAAAATCAGGAAGGTAGCGCCATAAGGGACGAATCCTTTGTGCAGTGCGATGCCATTCATGATGGCGGACATGCCAAATTCTCGGACACCGTAGTAGACGTAGTTGCCTGCACCGTCCTGTGCCGATACCCCTTTGGACCCCTGCCACAGGGTCAGGTTTGAGCCTGCCAAATCTGCTGAACCACCCAATAACTCGGGCAGTAGTGGACCCAGTGCGTTCAAGGTCTGCTGAGATGCCTTGCGAGATGCCACGTCTGCAGCGGTCTCGGCGCACAGGGCAATGTAGTTATCCATGTTGGTTTCAAAATCGGCGGGCAACTCGCCGCTTAGACGCCGCGCGAAATCACCGGCCTCAGCGGGATACGCATCGGCATAGCGTTTGAGGGCCTGCTGCCAATCGGCCTCTGCTTTGGCGCCGCGCTCGCTGGCATTCCAGCCGGCGTAGATTTCGTCGGGTACCTCGAAGGCGGGATGGTTCCAACCCAGTGCTTCCCGGGTAGCCGCAATTTCATCGGCACCAAGTGGCGCACCGTGGCAGGATTCGGTGCCCTGCTTGTTGGGTGACCCTTTACCAATAATGGTTTTACAGCAAATGAGACTGGGCCGATCCCCATCGGCAATAGCCGCGTCGATAGCCGCAGCAATAGCGTCAGGGTCATGACCATCAACCGCCGCTATGACTTGCCAGCCATAACTCTCAAAGCGTTTGGGAGTGTCGTCGGTGAACCAGCCCTCGACCTCACCGTCAATCGAAATGCCGTTGTCATCGTAAAAGGCAACCAACTTCCCGAGCCCCAGCGTGCCCGCAAGGGAGCTCACTTCGTGGGAGATACCCTCCATGAGGCAGCCGTCGCCGAGAAATACCCAGGTCCGATGATCGACCACCGTGTGCTCATCCCGATTGAATTCGGCAGCTAATATTTTTTCCGCAAGCGCCATACCCACGGCATTGGCTAAACCCTGACCTAAGGGGCCTGTGGTGGTCTCGACGCCCGGAGCGTAACCAAACTCTGGATGCCCCGCGGTCTTCGCATGGAGCTGCCTGAAGCTCTTTAGGTCATCAACAGACAGTGCATAACCGCTTAGGTGCAGCAAGCTGTAAATGAGCATGGAGCCGTGGCCGTTCGAGAGTACAAAGCGATCGCGGTCGGGCCAGTCCGGGTTATTGGGGTTGTGCTTGATATAGTCATTCCAGAGCACTTCGGCGATATCTGCCATACCCATGGGTGCGCCGGGATGGCCACTGTTTGCTGCCTGCACGGCGTCCATGCTCAACGCGCGGATGGCGTTGGCGAGTTGTTGTCGGGATGGCATTGCGACTCCAGAGGGGGGTAATTTCCGAGGCGGTATTCTCCTTGATGCGCGCCCTTGTCGCAAACGGAAAACAGGGGGCTCTGAAATACGGTGCTTGGAAACATAGGGCCTATGCCGCCGCCGAGCCAGTCCGTATCATGGCAGGCTATTTCCAACCCGCGAGCCAACCATGCCAGAGTCATACATCAAACGCATTTTGAATGCTCGAGTTTACGATGTTGCACGGGAGACGCCCCTCGACCATGCGCCCTTAATCTCGGCGCGGCTGGGTAACGAGGCCTGGTTGAAGCGTGAGGATCTGCAGCCGGTCTTTTCGTTCAAATGCCGCGGTGCCTATAACAAAATGGTGCAACTTAGTGAGGAGGCCAGAGCCCGGGGTGTGGTGGCTGCCTCTGCGGGTAACCATGCGCAGGGTGTGGCCCTCGGCGCGCAAAAGCTGGGTATCAAAGCCACTATTGTGATGCCTGTCACCACACCGACGATTAAGGTCGATGCGGTACGTGGCCGAGGCGCCAAAGTGGTGCTGCATGGGGACACCTTCGACGAGGCGGCGGCGCAGGCCCGCATCTTGGTCGAGCAGGACCATATGACATTCTTGCACCCCTTCGATGACCCCGATGTCATTGCCGGACAAGGCACGGTTGCTATGGAAATCGCGCGCCAGGCGCAAAAACCGTTCGATTATGTGTTTGTCTGTGTCGGTGGCGGTGGACTCATTGCTGGGATGGCCACCTACCTCAAGTATGTCTGGCCTAATACGCGGGTTATTGGGGTTGAGCCGGAAGACGCTGCCTGCGCTCGCGCGGCCCTTGATAAAGGTCGGCGCGTGACCTTGAAGCAAGTGGGCATATTTGCCGACGGTTGCGCGGTGGCTCAAGTGGGCAAAGAGACCTTTAGGCTGATTCGCTCATGTGTTGATGACATCATTACCGTAACCACCGACGAAATTTGCGCTGGGGTCAAAGATATATTTGAGGACACTCGCGCTATCGCTGAGCCCGCTGGGGCGCTGGCGGTGGCGGGGATGAAAAAGTATGCGATCGCCCACGGGATAACGGGGGCGACCATGGCCGCGACGGTCAGTGGTGCTAACACCAACTTCGATCGCCTGCGATACATCTCGGAACGAACCGAAATTGGTGAGCGTCGCGAGGCGATTGTCAGCGTGACCATTCCCGAAAGACCAGGCGCCTTCCATGCTTTCTGCAGCGCCCTTGGCAAACGCAACATCACTGAATTCAACTATCGTTATGCAGATGACCGTCACGCCACCGTGTTTGTAGGTCTCAGCGTTACTCCGGGGGGCAA
>CAJXNM010000078.1 GCA_913057135.1 uncultured Halieaceae bacterium | reverse complement strand
GCGTCATGGGTTAGCAGGCTCGCCAACGACATCGACCCGATGGGTAAAGCACTCGCTAGGGTCATAGGTACGCAAAATAGTGTCGCTGCCATTGCAGCGCTCGGCGATAAACCAATAGCTTGAGGGAGCGTGCAGCCACCACTCTTGAATGATCTCCGGTTGGTTGGGTCCATAAAATACGTATTTAGCCCACTCGGCATCGGAGCACGCCTTTGGGTTGGGCATGGTTTTTACCGGCCCGCCGTAGACGAACTCGGCGCTGTTGCGAACACCGTTCAGGGGACAGGCTATGGTTTTCATGGTCAGTCTTTCCTCCTGTTCTTGTGTATGTGGCCGCTGATAGCTGCGCGTGTGTCCTCAATGACTGGCAGCGGTGGCACCCATTTCATTCACCTGCTGGAACGAGTCGAAGCGCGTTAGCGCAAAGGGCTGTATCAGCTCGGGCACGCGTCCGCCGCTGGCCACCAATTCGGCCATGCTCTTGCCGCAGATGGGAGTGGCCTTGAAGCCCCAGGTGCCCCAGCCCGCATCCAAGTAATAGTTTCTTAAGGGGCTGAGTCCCATGATGGGGCTGTAGTCGGTGGTCATATCGGTAATGCCCGCCCATTGCCGCAGCAGACGCATCTCGCTCATAAAGGGAAACATCTCGATGGCGCTGGCAATAAGGCTCTCTTTCAGTGAGAGGGTCGAGCGAGTGTTGTAAAGGGGATACGGGTCTGAGCCACCGCCAAATACCAACTCGCCCCGGCTGGTTTGCTGCACATAACAATGCAGCGCCGATGAGCTGACCAGGGGGTTAAGAAAGGGCTTTACCGGTTGGGTCACCATCGCCTGTAGCGGGTAGGCCACTAGCGGTAGGTCAAAGCCCGCGCGCTTGGCAAGCACCGCGCTGTGACCAGCCACCGCCTGCACCACACAACCGCAGCTAATGCGGCCCCGGTTGGTGTTTACGGCCGCTACTGTATCGCCGCTACGCTCAATGCCGGTCACTTCGGTTAGCTGATGCAGCTCCACACCCCGCTGACTAGCTCCCTTGGCATAACCCCAAGCTACTGCATCGTGGCGCGCAGTGGCGCCATCGCGGTGCCAAAGGCCCGCTAACACGGGTAGCCCTGCGGGGTTTAAATTAAGGGTGGGGACCAGTTCGGCAATGGCTTTTCGGTCGATAAGCTCGGTGCGGCCACCGAAGTGCTTGTTAACTTCCGCTCGTTGCCTAAAGGCTCGCACCGTGGCATCGGTGTGGGCCAGGGTCAGTTGCCCCCGCTGGGAATACATAATGTTGAAATCGAACTCGTTCGATAGGTTCTCGAACAAGCGCACCGAGGCACTGTAAAACTTAACCCCTTCCGGGGTGAGATAATTCGAGCGAATAACCGCGGTGTTACGGGCCGTGTTGCCGCCGCCCAAGTAGCCTTTCTCCAACACCGCCACGTTATGAATACCGTGGTACTTAGCTAGGTAATAGGCAGTGGCCAGCCCGTGGCCGCCACCGCCAATAATCACCACATCGTAGTGCCCTTTAAGCTCAGTTGGGCTTGGTAAATCGGGCTCCCGCTCGTAGGGGTAGTCGTCACCAAGGCCGTATTTGAGTAGGGCAAAGGGCAAGGCTTACTCCGGGTGGCCTATTTGAAGACCACGGTCTTGTTACCGTTTAGGAATACCCGGCGTTCCACGTGAAGCCGAATGGCCCGCGATAGGGCAATGGTTTCAGAATCGCGCCCCACCGACACCAAATCTTTGGCGGTGTGGGTGTGATCCACCGATTGCACCGACTGCTCAATGATGGGCCCTTCATCGAGGTCAGAGGTCACGTAGTGGGCGGTAGCACCAATCAGTTTCACGCCCCGTTCGTGGGCCTGATGATAGGGTTTGGCGCCTTTAAAGCCCGGCAGGAACGAGTGATGGATGTTAATGGCGCGGCCACGCAGCTGCTCACACAAATCCTCTGACAGCACTTGCATATAGCGTGCAAGCACCACCAGTTCAGTGCGGGTGTCCTCAACAATTTCCATCAATCGGGCTTCCTGTTGGGGCTTGGTGTCGGCGTTGATGGGTAGGTGGATGTAGCGAATGCCCTCGCGCTCCACGAGGCCTCGGCAATCGAGATGGTTTGACACCACGGCGGTCACCTCGATGTTCAGCTCACCCTTTTGTATGCGATACAGAATGTCCTGCAGGCAGTGATCAAATTTGCTGACCATAATGAGGGTGCGCATGGGGGCATCGTAGGGCCGGAACTCCCAGCTCATGTTCATGGGCTCGGCCACTGCGGCGAAACCAGCCTCTAAATCGGCGATGGTTTTATCCCCTTGATCAATACGCCCAACGGTGCGCAAAAAGAACCAGCCGGTTTCTTCATCGTCGAATTGATGCAGCTCCGATAGGTAACAACCATTGCCCGACAAATAAGAGCTGATGGCTGCAACAATGCCGCTGGCGGCGGGGCATGAAATAGTGAGGGAGAACGAAGTACTCATGGTCTGTTATCTCTTAGTCTCTCGAGCAGCGCGTGGCCGCCATTCAGGGCACGGGATATGCCTATGGGTAGACATCCAATAGGCGCTTTGTTGACCGGGCAATGTCGTCTTATGTGCATTACCCTGTCGCCGCGAGATTGTGGCACGGTGTAAAGATCTCACGTAGGTCCTGCTCCTAAGCGTGACGCATCCGATGCCTCCACGAGGGTTTTTTGTGCCAGTACTTTTAAGCGCTCCCATAGCGCCGGGTCCACTTCAATACCGTTGGCAATGGCCCGCTCGCGTACAGCCATCAAGTCGGACTCTTCATGCTTAGCCAGCAGATCGTAGCGATAGTCCGAGCGCATGGTGGGCAATAGGTCCACGTGGTTCGCCATGATGACGGTAATGCCATTATTGGGCTCATTCTCCTCGGGTACTTCCTCCACCGAGTACACCCGAATGGATGGCACCGTAGAGTTGGCCCTAAAGCCAATAACCTGCTCGGTGAGGGGCTTTTGCGCATTGCGCCAGAAGGCCGTTACGTTCATGCCTCTGCCGGCCAAACGCGCCAGATAACCCATTATGAGCTGTCGTTGTCGACAGCGACGAATTTTAATAACTGACAATCCCCTAGCTCGGGCTTTGGCAAAAGCTAATTCCAGCGCAAGATTCGAGGAGCGCAACACACTCAAGTCCTGACCATCAACCACCGCCATATCCCCATCTTGATAGAGAATGTGGGGCAGGGCGTCAGGGTCTTCCTCCATCAAATGCGCCAAGCCGTTATTGAGCGCCTCGAGTCCATGCAGGTCAAAGCTCTCCATCCAGGCCACCATATCGGCGGCATCATCGGCGTGACCGTCTGAAAAACCGAGGGCCAGGAACGCCTTTCGTGATAGGCCCTGTAGCTCGTTAAAGGAGACTTTCATCGTGCTCCTCGGCGCAGGTTATGTTGTCGGTGCTGGTGCTGGTGCTGGTATCGGTATGGATACTCGTGTTCGTGTCAATAGTGTCTCGAATGGTCGTGGTCGCTGTTGTCTCTCTTAGCGTGGGCGCCAGTGGAAAACTCCAATCATCAAAACTTGCCAGATCGGTCGGCTCACGGTTGAGCTCATCGACCAGCGGCGCCCCCTGGAAAAAAGTGACTCGCACCCATCGATCGCTTCGTGGGTCAAAGCGGCTGGCACCCAAAAAGGACAATTTGGTGCGCAGCAAGTGCATGGGCTTCATGTCCTGGTGCCATAAATTGGCGCGGATCTCGCCGTAGCTGGTGGCGGCCATAGTCTGAATGCGGCGCACCGTATCCATGAATCTCGGGTTGGCCATGAGAAACTCAATGGTTAACACCCGTGGGTTGTCGGTTAAAAAAGCCTCAATGGCTGTGTGACAGCGCTGTACCCGCGGCGCCACCGCTAACGCTAACTCTTTCTCAACCCCGGGGTCCTGGCCGCGCACCCCAAGGCGAGGCTCCTCTTTTTCAACCGAGCGATACCAGAACCAGTAGCAACTTTGGGGCTCGTCAAAGTTCTCGGCTAAGGCCCAATCGAAGTGGGTCTCTATGAGCTGTTTAAGCTGAACAAGCGGCATGTCGGGGTGCAGTTCTTGCTTTTCCTGCACGCTCATGACGTCTTCAAAGGGGTCCACTAGGCTGGGGTAAAGCTCCATTAGCAGTGAGTGCAACAGCTCCTGTGACTCTACCGACAGCGCCGCCTCGGCCCAATCGCACAACGCCTGCCAAAGGGTGTCGGTGAGTTCCACCTGCTCGAGCCAGGGCAGCACCGAGTCCATTTCGGTAACCACAACGTCATTGAGGTGCTGCTGGTGAGTGTCGTCAACCTTGGTTTCCGCAAAGTACTGCCGTGCACGTTCACACAGCGCCACTAACTGCCGCCTGTTAAGTTCGGTAGGCGCTTGCAGCTTACACAGGGCCAGCGACTGCTCCCGGGCAGTAATCCAGCGGTCAATCAGTTGGGGATGGTTAATGAGAAAAGGCGCCATACCCAGACCGGTGGAATTACCGATACCCATGTAGCGTTGTAGTTCCGGGTGTAGAGCCACCGCTTTTTTGGGGGCTCGGCAGCGGGCAATGTGCTCAATTTGCGCCACGGCAAAGTGGCGCAGTAAATAGACCACGGTCATTTGGGCCGAGAAGGGTCGTTTAAAGTCTGGGTTGCTTTGCAGCCTGCCATAGTCGGCGATGCCGAACTTGCCGTTGCCGTACACCGCGGTGGTTCTGTACAAGTAACCCGCATCCAGAAGCAGCTTGCTATCGGGTTGGTGCCCACTCGCTAAAGCGTCCACGAACTGTTCAAAGTTGCGCTCACTTTTATTAGCCCTAGATATCACCAGCAAGCTCGGGTGCTGTCGCCCCGCCTCTTGCAGGGGCAGGTTCTCCGCAAGCGATGCCATCAGGGAATCTTCGACATCCCCTTCAACCAGCCCGAAGGTAATATCCCAAGCGTTGGCGATGACTCGGTCGGAGCGAAGCTCGTCGTCCAGGGCTTGGGCAAAAATCACCGCGTGGTAGCGGTTGTTGGGGGTCTGAATACGGTAAATGGCCTGCCCGTGGCCCTGGGCATTTAGAGCAAAACGCTCACAGGTGATGTGCCAGCGCTGGCGGGCCATTTGACGTATTAGGCTACGAGCAAAGCTCAGCCGGCTACTATGCAAGGACCCCAAACGCTCGAGCGCCATAACCACCGACGGCGGGCGCAGGGCCTGCAGGGCGGCGTTTGTGTTCGGGGGTAGGTCCATCATGCAGCGCAGGTCGCAGATGTTGTGGGTTGGTTTTTTTCTGTACCGGCAACCCGGGTTAGCAGATCAAGCCAATTGCCGCCCATGATCTTGTCGGTCTCGGTGTCGTTAAAACCCTTCGCGCGCAAGGCGCTGGCGATACCCGGAAAATCCCGATTGTCATGGAACCAGCTTAGGGCATCGGGCCAGCCGGCGTTACCTGCGTTGCCCTCGCCATAGTCCATGGTTTTCGACCACTTGCCATTACGCATCCACTCTAGGACTTGCTGCGGTTGCTGCTGGCACAGGTCGGAGCCAAGCCCAATACGATCGATACCCATTCTATCGGCGGTCCAAGCCACCATGTCACAAAAGGTGTCTAGGGTGCAGGCGGGCCCACCGGGTAGGTGAAACGGGTAGAGCGAGAAGCCCAGTAAGCCCTCATTGGCCGCAATGGCGTCGAGCACCTTATTGGACTTATTGCGTAGCGCCGGGTGGAAGCTGCTGGGGTTGGCGTGGGAGATAATCACCGGCTGCTCCGAGTGGGCAATGGCCTCTAGGGTTGAGCGCTCGGCGCTGTGTGACATATCAATAACCATACCCACCCGATTCATTTCACGGACCGCCTGCTTGCCGAACCGGGTTAGGCCTGCATCATTCTCTTCGTAGCAGCCGCAGGCCATGAGGCTTTGGTTGTTGTAGGTAAGCTGCATAATCATGAGACCCAAACGGCGCATGACCTCAATGAGGCGAATCTCATCTTCCACCGGCGAGCAATTTTGTGCCCCGAAAATAATACCCACGCGACCCTCGGCTTTTGCACGCAAGATATCGCGGGGCTCGTAAACGGGTCGTATCAAGTGGGGCCATTGCTCGAAGCGTTGGTTCCATTCACCAAAGCGAGTTAGGGTCTCGCGGGTGTTCTCGTGGTAAGCAATGGTCACGTGCACGGCAGTGACGCCGCCGGCGTGCATTTGCCGGAAAATATCCTCTGACCAAGCCGAGTACTGCAGCCCATCAATAACAATACCCCTACGCTGCTCAGGGGCTGCTGTGTTGGTGGTTGAGGCGTTTTGAGTGCTGATGAGCATGGTCGTTAGGCCTGCACGTACGTGGTTTTGACAGTGGTATAGAACTCGCGAGCGTACTGGCCTTGCTCCCGCGGCCCAAAGCTAGAGTTTTTACGTCCCCCAAAGGGCACGTGGTAGTCGGTACCGGCGGTGGGTAAGTTCACCATCACGCAGCCACTTTGGGCGCGCTTTTTAAAGGTGCTGGCGGTTGCCAGCGATTGGGTGATGACACCGGCGGTCAGACCAAACTCCGTATCGTTCACCACCGCTATGGCCTCGTCTATGTTCGTAACGCGGATGACGCAAGCAATGGGCGCAAACAGCTCTTCGCGATTAATCTGCATGTGGTTATGGGTGTTTACGAACAGCGCCGGTGACATGTAATACCCGTCGGTCTCTAGAAACAGCCGCTCGCCACCGATGGCTAACTGCGCACCTTCTTCTTTACCTTTTTCGATCCACGCAAAGTTCTCGATTAACTGTTGCTCAGAGGCAACCGGACCCATATCGACGCCGTCCTCTAGGGCATGGCCCACTTTGACCGTTTGCAGCTTTGCCACCAGTTTTTCGAC
>CAJXNM010000077.1 GCA_913057135.1 uncultured Halieaceae bacterium | reverse complement strand
CGAGGCCATCCCTGGGATTATTACAAGCGCATGCGAGAACAGGCGCCGGTGATGTGGTCGAACATGAAGAAGCCGGCCTCGGGTTTTTGGTCGGTATCCCGTTATGACGATATCAAAGCGGTGGAGCTGAACCCTTCGGTGTTTTCCTCTCAGCGAGGCAGTATTAATTTAGCGCTGCTGCCTGAGGGCAACACCAAAGCAGAGCGCTTGATAAACGCGGCACAAAACTCGCTCATTAACCTAGATGCCGATATCCACCGAGATCTTCGAACCCAGCAATCATCGTTTTTCTTCCCTGCCTACGTCGAGACACTCAAGCAACGGGTAGCCGATAAAATTGACGCACTGCTCGACGATATGGAACGGCGGGGTCCGGTGGTCGACTTTGTGGACTTGTTTTCGAGTCAGCTACCGCTGTTCACCCTTTGTGAGATGTTGGGCGTTGACCCCGAGGATCGCCCGAAAATTACTCGCTGGATGCACTACCTTGAGCTGGCCCCTCAGTTTTTGTCACAACCCTGGCGCATGTTGCTGGCAGAGCCGCTGTTTCCGTTTCGCTTCAAGGGCATGATCGATGACATGTTTCGATACGGTGAGGCAGTGATGGCCGACCGTATCGCGCGACCGCGACAAGACCTGTTGACCACCATTGCCAATGCCACCATCGATGGTCGACCCATGTCCCAGGATTATCTCGATGGCTCATGGTTGCTTATCATCTTTGCGGGTAACGACACCACCCGGAATTCATTGTCGGGCACCATACGATTGTTGACCGAATTTCCCGATCAGCGTCAGCGAGTGCTCGATGATCGAAGCCTCATAGAGCCGATGCTGCAGGAAAGTTTGCGGATGGTGTCACCGGTGATGCACATGCGCCGAACGGCTATGGAAGACACTGAGATTGCAGGGCAGCGGATTGCTAAAGATGAGAAGGTAGTGATGTGGTACGGCGCAGCGAACCGCGATCCAGCGGTATTTGCCAATCCCGACGTATTCGACATCACCCGCGAAAACGCCGCTAAACACCTGGCATTCGGCCATGGTGTGCACCGTTGTCTGGGTAACCGAATAGCGCAATTACAACTGCGTTTAGCCATTGAGAAAATTTTGGAACGCTTTCCCAACATTCACTGGACTGGGAAGCAAACTATTTCCCCCATCATATTGGTACATGCTATCGCCAGTCTTCAGGTGAACTTGTATGGGCCTAATGGCAAGCGGCCCGTGCAGGTGGCTGTGGGGCGGTCTGCTGCTTAAGGACATCGCAGCTGTTCAGCAGGTCTCCCCTTGCAACCCATTACATTGAGGGCTTGGGGCTGATATTGGACATTTTATTCTACATAAAATAACTCATGGTTATGCGTTTTTAAATTACCATGACTAATGATGAATTTTTATGGTGAAATAAATCCTCAAACCTTGGTTTTTGGCCCGAAATCACTATATTCCCTCCCGCAATGTGACGAACTAAGGAGGGTTGTCATGAGTGATACTAAGCGAGATTTACTGACTGTTTTTTTGGGTGCCAGCGTTTTGGTATTCCCTGTTTTGATCGCGGCCTTTTAAATTCTTTAGCCCCGGTCCGTATCTGACTAACCCCGTTGACCCCAAAGGTCAGCGGGGTTTTTTTCAGGGTCAGCGCACAGAAAAAAGTAAAAAATAACAATCTCTCATCATCCAGTTTGAATTTCCCGCCGTAACCCGGACAGAAGCAGGTCAGTTTTGCCCTCTGCCCTATTCAGAGCGTGCGTATGCTGTTACCGGTTTAGAACGGTGGTAACTCAACAATAATCAGGCGCCGGCTAGCCCAAGGTCGCCGCCGTGGCACGAAAGCACACCTTTGCGTGTCGGGAGATTCAGCATGTCACGTCCTATTGCTTGGGAGCCCTTGCGCTCACAGGCCCAGGAGGACTCCCTCCGTCATTCTGTTATCGAGTCACCAGAGCGCTTTTTTGGTGCTGTAGCGCGATCTGCCCTGCACTGGTTTGCCGCTTCCGGTAGGCAGTGGTTGACCTACGACAGCTCTCAGCAATGCTGGCAGGGTTTTGATCAGGCAACTGGCGATACGGGACCCGCCGAGTATCTCGAGGCCGATGACACGCCGTGGCAGCAGGTGCTTGATGACAGCCGCTCGCCTTACCTGCGGTGGTACGTAGGAGCGCAGACCAATGCTTGCTTCAATCAGATCGATCGCCATCTATTAGCCGAGCGAGGCAATCAAACAGCCATCATTTTTGAGGGCGACCGCTGGGATCCCTCTAAAAATGCCGGCCGAGGTGGCCCGGTAACAGAACAGTACATCAGCTATAAACAGTTGATGTTGGAGGTGGTACTGCGCGCACGGGTCCTCTCCAACTTGGGTTTAGTGACGGGCGATCGTATCGCCCTGAACATGCCTAATATTCCTGAGCAGCTGTTCTATATTCTGGCGGCCCAGCGCCTGGGGATTATCTACACACCGGTTTTCGGCGGTTTCTCTGCAAAGACCTTGTCAGATCGTTTGCACGACGCGGGCGCCAAAGTGGTGATTACTGCTGACGGTGGCTATCGCAATGCCGAGGCGGTGCCCTTTAAGAGCCAATATACCGATCCGGCGCTCGATAATTATGTGCCCCGTGAAGCAGCTCTGGCAGCTTTGAATGCCACCTTGGCCCATTACGACGATATTGCCGATACTGCCGCTATAGCGGAGACGGTCTCGACTGCTCTTGCGGGCGAGATCACCCTAGAGCGGGCTGACCTTATGCGTGAGCTCGGTGCGGTATTGCAACAGCGCAACGATATACCCGCTGAAACCAGCGCGCGGCTGCGTACTGATGTGGCGACAGCCCTTGCGGGTGTTGGCCACACCATTGAGACCGTGGTGGTCGCCCGTTATACCGGCCAAGAAATTGTTCAGTACGAGCGCGATCGTCTCTCGGAACAGCTGCTCGCTGACGCTCGGGAAGAGTGCCTTGGGGATTTGGGTTGCGCTAGCTTTGAGGCCCTTGCGAACGATTCCGATCAGCACTTTTGGTCGATCTTAAATGGCTTGCAACCGGTGGTTCCCGTTGAGGCTAACTGGCCCCTCTTTATCATTTACACCTCGGGGTCTACGGGTAAACCCAAAGGTGTGGTCCACACCCATGGCGGTTGGTTGGCGGGCGTTGTGCAAACCATGCAGACGGTATTCGAGGCCAACAGCGACGATACCTTGTATGTGGTCGGCGACCCGGGTTGGATTACCGGGCAGTCCTATTTAATCGCGGCCCCCCTTGCCCTTGGTATGACCACGGTGGTGTGTGAGGGCTCACCTCTGTTTCCCCATGCAGGACGCTTTGCATCAACCATCGAACGTCACAAGGTAACGCTATTTAAAGCGGGCTCCACGTTCTTGAAAGCGGTGATGACGGACCCTGCCAGCACTCGGGATATGAGTGAATTTGATATGTCGTCGTTACGAGCGGCTACATTCTGCGCTGAGCCGGTGTCTCCGGCGGTTCAGCAGTTTGCCATGACCCATATCTGCTCCCACTACATCAACTCCTACTGGGCGACCGAACACGGGGGTATCGTATTTAGCTGCCCCGCTGGCGGCTACAAAGCACTTGAGCCCAATGCTAAAACCTGGGCTCTGCCATGGGTACAGGCCGACGTCCGGGTGGCGGATGACAGCGCCGAAGGCAGTGGCTGGCGAGCCGCGGAGGTGGGCGAAAAGGGTGAGTTGGTGATTACTCAACCTTACCCATATCTGGCACATACCCTGTGGGGCGACAAAGAACACTTTGGCAGCGCCCATTGGTGCGGTGACCTAGAGCGATTTAAGCAGGTGTATTTCAGTCGATGGGCTGATGGCTACAGCTATACCCAGGGGGACTACGCACGGCGGCATGACGACGGTGGTTTCACTTTGCATGGTCGTTCCGACGATGTCATCAATGTGTCTGGCCATCGCATTGGCACGGAAGAAATTGAAGGTGCCATATTGCGCGATAAAACCTTGCGCGAGGATTCACCGCTTGGGAATGTGGTGGTGGTCGGCGCTCCCCACGATGAAAAAGGCGAGACCCCGGTTGCCTTCTTGGTAGCGGCGCCGGGTCGCAAACTCGGTGACGACGACTTTGCTCGGCTTCAGCAGCTCGTTCGCTCTGAAAAAGGGGCAACAGCGGTGCCATCGGATTTCCTTGTGGTACCCGGATTTCCAGAGACTCGCTCGGGCAAGTACATGCGGCGCACCCTGCGAGCGTTGTTGCTAGACGCCCCTCTGGGCGACTTATCGACCCTGAAAAACCCAGCCATTGTCGATGTCATTCGCGACGCCATTATTGCCTGGCGCGATCATGGTGCTCTGGCCCAGGCGCGCAAGATTGTGCAGGTCTGGCGTTACATACGGTTAGAGACACATGCCTTGAACCACGAGCATACCGTGGCGCTGCTGTCGATTAGCAACCCTCCCGTCAACGCGTTGAATGAGCGGGCACTGGATGAGTTGCATACGGTTATCCAGCAAATCAAACACCAGGGCACTATCGATGCGCTGGTGATCACCGGGGCTGGCGGCACTTTTGTGGCCGGTGCCGACGTGAAAGAGCTTCTCAAGATCGGTGAAGTGGGCGATATGCAGTCGGCACTAACACCACCCCATGCCGCTCAATCGGCGTTTGCTGCGATTGAAAGTTTGGATGTTCCAGTCATTGCGGCCGTGAACGGTCCGGCCCTCGGCGGTGGCAATGAGTTACTATTGTCGTGTCGTTACGTGATTGCTGCGCGCCATGCCACCTTTGGTCAGCCTGAGGTGAATTTGAATCTACTACCCGGCTACGGTGGCACGCAGCGGCTGGTACGAAAGCTCAGTGCGCGTCACGGTAATCGCGGCGCGGTCGATGCTCTCTGCCTTATGCTCCGGGGGCGTCCTATCGATGCGGAATGGGCCCAAGATATTGGGCTTGTGGACGAGGTCTTGGACGCTGGTGCGGAGTCGGCCGTGGAGCGGGCTATGCAGCGGCTACGTGCCTATTTTGAGGGAACGGGTCCCCTCGGTGCGGCCCTAGATGCCCAGGCCCTTTGCATTGCTGAATATGCGCAGCCACTAACCTTCGATCAGCCGCTTTTACAGCACCCGGACACCATTATCGTACTCAACCAACTCACTGCGGGTGGTCGTGCTCATGTCGCCGACCGTATCGTCAATGCAGTAATCACTGGTGTGGAGTCGGGTGTCAGCGCCGGTTTAGAAGCGGAGGCAAAGCTGTTCGCCGAAGCGGTCTGTGATCCCCTCTCGGGCCCTGCTGGCATTCAGGCGTTTCTCGAAAAACGCAGTGCCGCACTGCCTTGCATGCCTAAAGAGGTGCCACCGTATCCCTCGGAAGATCAGCAGAGTGAGTTGATAGAACAGCGCCGACTATTACCCGTGGGTGCCAGCTTCTACCCGGGGGTCACGCCTGTTCCCGATTATCAATACGGATGGGGTGTTGCTCGCTCTGAGGCCGATGGTGAGCCTGCGCATGGGGACCCGATTGTGGCTGAGCGGCAGTTGGTCTTCGAAACCCCAACGCCCACGGCGAGTGAGGCGCTGGTGTATGTACTGGCGTCAGAGGTCAACTTCAATGATATCTGGGCGGTGACGGGCATTCCCGTATCGCCCTTCGATGCCCGTGAATCCGATGTACAAGTCACGGGCTCAGGTGGTGTCGGTTTAGTGGTTCAGTTGGGTGCCGAACTCATTGCCGAAGGTCGTCTATCGATAGGCGATGTCGTGACTATTTACTCGGGTCAAAGCGAGCTGCAGTCGCCGGATCAAGGGCTTGATCCCATGGCTGCAGACTTCAGGATTCAAGGTTACGAGCGCAATGATGGCAGCCACGGACAGTTTCTGGCGGTTCAGGGTCCCCAGTTGCATCCCAAGCTCAATACTCTCACCTTTGAAGAGGCCGGTTCCTACGGCTTGACCATGGGCACGATTCAGCGCGCCTTATTCACAACCCTCGACATTGAGCCGAACAAGCGCTTGTTCGTAGAGGGCGCTGCCACTGGTACCGGCTATGACTGTTTGCGCAGCGCACTTGCCAGCAACCTGCACTGTCTCGGGATGGTTTCCAGTGACGCGCGTGCCGAGCGGGTTACTGGCTTGGGTGGTAAGGCCATCAACCGTAAAGATGAGCGCTGGCGGGATATTTTCACCGCAATACCTGACGATCCCGGGTGCTGGCTTGACTGGCTTGCGGCCGGTGAGCCTTTTGTTGCGGAGGCTGAAGCTTCTCTTGGTGGCCCCATCGATTATGCGGTATCCCATGCGGGAGAGACCGCTTTCCCAAGGACGTTTCAATTATTAGGTGATGGCGGCGTACTGGCGTTTTATGGGGCCAGCTCGGGCTATCGCTTCAGTTTTATGGGCAAGCCGGGTAGCTCCACGCCGGCTGCGGTGTTTAAACGGGCGGGTCTGCGTGCGGGTAGAACGGTGCTCATCGTGTATGGACCGGGTGCTGACGACGGTATTGTTGATAACGTTGCCATCGAAGCCATTGAAGTGGGCTGTCAGAGCGGCTGCCAAGTAGCGGTGCTGGTAGACACCATTGCGCAACGGGAGTTTGTTAACTCCCTTGGCTTTGGGCCCCGTGTTCGCGGTGTTGTCAGTATCGAAGAGTTGGCCAAGCGATTGGGCGATGACTTCGTGGCGCCAGGTCCATTCCCTGTCATGCCCGATCCGTTCACTGAGCCGCAAGCGTTCCGGGAAGCGGTACGTGATTTCTCGGATCGCACCCTAAAACCTATTGGCTCTGCCATAGCCCCCGCACTGAGAAATACCCTCGACAAGCGCGGTCTGCCCGATGTGGTGTTCGAACGGGCAGGGCGCGATGGTCTGGCCTTGGCGTCGGCGCTTGTTAAGCCGAACACTGGCAGGGTGGTGTACTCGGAAGATATGTCAGGGCAGCGTTTCACCTTTTACGCGCCACAGGTCTGGACGCGACAGCGACGTATTTTAATGCCCACCGCCGAGATCCGTGGCACCCATTTGAATACGTCTCGGGAGTTTGCCGAGATGCAAGAACAGATTGCATCGGGTTTTCTCACGGTCCTACCGCCCACCCCAGTGTCTATGGCCGAGTTACCCGAGGCTCATCAGGCTATGTGGGAGAACCGGCACCAGGGCGCCAATTATGTGGCTATCCATGCCTTACCCCGACAGGGGCTCAAATCGAAGGACGAACTTTACCGTGCTTGGGCGCTGCGTGATGCGGCGGAGCGCGGGGAAGACATTACACAAGTAGAAACGGGATCGGCGGGAGCACTGCTATGAATGATCAAGTAAGACTAACGG
>CAJXNM010000076.1 GCA_913057135.1 uncultured Halieaceae bacterium | reverse complement strand
CAGGGCTGGTCTATGAACGACTGGCAGCGGGAAATGGGTGAACTCATGGCGTCTCTCTGCAAAGTGGCAAGTCGTAACCCTTATAGTGCTGCCGAGCAGCCCGTGTGGTCAGCCGACGATATTGTTACGCCGTCGTCTAGTAATCGTATGATTGCGCACCCTTTCACGCAGCGATTAATGGCGAAAGATCGGGTTAACCAGAGTGCAGCCGTGGTGATTGTGAGCGAAGCATTAGCGAATAAGCTCGAAGTACCCGCAGAGCAACGAATATATCTTCGCGGTCACGGGGCGGCGAGCGAGCCACCGGTCATAGAGCGTGCAGACATAGGGTCGGCGCCATCGGCCGGTTGTGCCTTGAAGGCAGCTCTGTTATCCGCAAATGTGAGCTTGGCCGATATCGACCTATTCGACTTTTACAGTTGTTTCCCGGTGGCGGTATTTAACGCCATAAGCGTTATTGGCATGGCAGCCACCGATCCCCGAGGGCTCACATTAACCGGCGGGTTACCGTATTTTGGTGGCCCGGGTAATAACTACTCGCTGCATGCCATCGCAGAAGCAGTGACCCGCCTGCAGGGGCGGGGTGGTCATGTATTAGTGGCTGCCAACGGTGGCTTCTTATCGAAGTATGCGGTGGGTGTTTACAGCACCGAGCCACCAACAGAACCACAACAAGGTTTTGCAGATTTAGATAATGGTAGTGGCTATAACCCAGACCGTGTGAAAGTGGCCGCGGCACCGGAAGGCTCGGGACGCATCGAAACCTATACGGTGGACTACCACAAAGATGGCAGTGCCAAAAAAGCCATCATCATTGGTGTCTTAGAGGAAACCGGTGAGCGTTTCATAGCGTGCACCGGTCGGGGTGATTCCGACACAGCTCAGACGATAGCAACCACTGATGCCATTGGTGTGCGAGTGCATGTGACCAGCGACGAGCAGCAAGGTTTGTTCACAATTGGGAGCGAGTAAGTGGCTTGGATAGCGCCGGCGAACTCACAAAACCTCCGACAACTCCGCTTCCAGCCTCTCCCGAGCACTAGCCCTAGGCTTAGCAAACCGCGCAATACCCAAATACACGACAGGGGTTAGATACAGGGTAAACACCGCCGCCATGCCCAGCCCGCCGAATACCACCCAGCCCACGGCCGAGCGCGCTTCTGCACCGGGGCCTGCGGCTAAGATAAGGGGCAGGGCGCCAAAGACTGTCGATACCAACGTCATGGCAATGGGTCGCATACGTACGTGTGCAGCGCCGGCAATAGCTTCGCGGACTGACTTGCCTTCATCCCGCAGCTGATCGGCGAACTCCACTAGCAAGATACCGTTTTTGGCAATGAGGCCAATAAGCATGACTAGCCCCACCTGCGAATAGATGTTTAACGAGGTACCTGTCAAAAACAGGGCAAAGACCGCAGCTGCCAGACCAAAGGGCACGATAGTCATAATGACCACTGCTGACATTAGGCTCTCGAACTGGGCCACCAGGACTAAGAACACCACCAGCAGCGCGAACCCATAGGTCAATAGGGTATCTTGGGTGGTCTCATCAAGCGTGGCCGCCTCACCGCGGGTTATTACGCTGATATCCTCGGGTAGTACCTCTTTGGCTAGGGCCAACAAATCGTCAACTGCCGTTTGTAGCGCTACCCCAGGCGCTACTTCCACATCGACTTCAATGGCTCGCCGTTGGGCCCGTCGATCTAGCTGACCCGCCACCCCTCGCTCATCGAGGGTGACCACGCTCGATAACGGCACCAGCACGCCATTATTGGTGCGCACATACAGATTCACCAAGTCCGATGGGTCATCAATACTCTCGCTGCCCGCCTCTAAAATAATCGGTACTGATTGATCATCCACGTTCAAATCAACCACCTCTAGTCCATCCACCATGACCCGCAGTGTTTGGGCGATAGCGTCTAAGGGGATATCTAAATCGGCTGCACGCTGGCGATCGATGCGCACCGACAACTGGGGCTGGGACGGGTTGTAGCTGATTCGCGGTCCGCTGACGGTATCGAGACGCTCTCGGATGGCATCGGTGTAGTTCCTGGCGGCTTCGAACATGCTGTCGTAGTCGGTGCCAAGAAGCGCCAGACTGACACCGCCCCCGGACGCGCCCCGTAAATTCAGGGAGTTGCTGCTGAAGACACGGCTGGTCATACCGGGGAGGTTGGCGAACAGTGGTTTTAGTTCATCGGCAATGTCCTGCTGACTACGTACTCGCTCATTCCAGGGGGCTAGACGCGCATTAATGAACACAATGTTCGGATCCCAGCGGCCAATGACGGAATACAGCGCCTCTATTTCGCCGTTCTCCATGAGGGGCAGCAGGATGTTCTCTAACCGATCCCCTTGTCGTTCGGTGTAGCTAAGTCCCACGCCGTCAGGACCCCTAGCAAAAACATAGAAGCTGCCTCGATCCTCAGAGGGTAGCAACTCTTGCTCCAGCTGTTCATACAAGGCACCGGCACTGCCCGCTGCAGCTACACAAACTAGCAGCGTTAGCCATGGGTAGCGCAGGGCTGCACCCAGGCTGCGGTCGTAGAAGGACAGCAGGCCTTTGCCCAGGCCATCGAGTAGGCGGGTTTTTGGCTCATGGGATGCCAGCCGTGCCATGGCCGCAGGCACTAGGCTTAATGCCACAAAAGACGAAATAGCTACTGCCACCGCCAGCACCAAACCGAATTCACGAAATAAACGACCGGCGGTCCCTGGCAAAAAGGCAATGGGGATAAACACCGCTACCAGTACAGCGGTAGTGGCGATGACCGCGAAGAACACCTTGCGGGTGCCCACGACGGCCGCGGCGCTTGAACCTAAACCATCTGCCCTGCGGCGCTGAACACTTTCAAGCACCACAATGGCATCGTCAACAATGAGCCCAGTGGCCAGCACCAAAGCTAGCAAAGTCAGTATGTTTACCGAAAATCCTAGTGCCCAGCTGGCAGCCAGGGTGCCCATAAGCGAAATGGGAATGGCGATGGCCGGAATAAGGGTTAGGCGCATAGAGCCCGAGAACAGCCGGATGGTGGCAATGACCACTAAAATAGCCACACCCAGGGTGAGAATAACCTCGCGCACAGCCCCACGAATAAATACCGCGTCATCAGAAATAATGGTGAGGGAAAGCTCGTCGAAGCGCTCATTGATATCGGCCACCGCTTGCCGCACACCATCCGATATTTGAATGGTATTCGAGCCGGCCTGGCGGATAACCCCAACGCCAATCACTCGCTCGCCGTTTAAGCGCACAAAACCGCTGGCATCGGCGGGGGAGAAAGCGACGGTGGCAACATCGCGCACCCGAATATCATCGCGAATCACTAGTGAACTGATGTCCGATTCTTCGGTAACTGCCGCATCGGCCCGGACTAATAGGTCCTGATCGCCAGCCCGAAAACTACCCGCGGGTACATCGAGGGGCGCATTGCGCAGTACCTCGGTAACATCGGCCACGGTCAGGTTGTAACTGGTGAGCCGTAGGGGATCCAAAATAATGCGCAGCACCCGCGGGCGCGCCCCGAAAATGGGTGCATCGGCAACGCCGGGCAGGGACACGAAGCGGGGAATGATGTCCTGCTCAATAATGCGCGTTAGCTCCTCCTCGCTGTAGGCTTCGCTGGCTACCGCAATGCGCACAATCTCATCGGCGTCTTGATCGGCCTTAAAGACCGCTACCTGCTCTACCGCATCGGGCAATTGACGCTCAACCCGGCTCACGGCCTCGCGCACGTCCGCTGCGGCGCGATCTACATTCATGCCCGGGCTGAACTCTACCCGAATACGGCTGTTGTTCTCTTCGCTGGCCGAGTCGATGTCTTTCACCCCCGACACCCGGGCCACGGCACCCTCTAGCACCCGAGTGACTTCGGCATCCATGGTTTCCGGGGAGGCGCCCGGTAGTTGCGCGCGCACGTTGACAATGGGCCTATCCACATCGGGCAGTTCGCGCACTTCAACGGCCATCAGCGCGGCAATACCGGCAATGGCAATAAGCAAATTGATTACCAGCACCAGCCAAGGGCGTTTAACCCCAAGCTCGGGGAGTCCGCCTTGTAAATTCGCGCGCACCTTAGCCCCCGTTTGCCGATGAGGTGGGTACGTTGGATCGAGGTTGGGCCAGTTCCCGACGTGCATCACGGTTAAGGTCGGCCGCATCAAGTAAAGTTAGCGCCACACCCTCGCGCACCGCTTGCACCCCTTCAGTAACAATAGGGGTGCCCGGTGCAATATCCGCTTCAATGAGCAGCCGATTAGGCAGGCGGCGCACAAGGGTGACGTCTCGGCGCGTGGCCACCCCGTCTTGCTCAATCCATAAGTAAGCGCCATCGGCGCCCCATTGCACAGCTACATCGGGTACCGATAGGTACTCGCCCCGGTTTACGGCAACAGTAATTTCAAAGGCCATACCTGGGCGAAAGCGATCATTGCTGTTATCGATAGCGGCCCGGGCGGTGAACGCTCTGGAGCTGGTGTTAATGCGGGAATCGGTGGCAATGATGCTGCCATTTAAGGGCTGGCCCGCTTGATCCCATAGTTTCACCCGCACCGGTGTACCTGGGGTGACTTGACCTACAAACACCTCGGGCACCGCAAAGTCGATGAGTAATTGACGACGATCATCGAGGGTTGTGACCGTGGTGCTGGTTTCTATGCGGTCTCCAATGTCGATATCGGTAATGCCTACTCGGCCACTGAAAGGCGCGCGTATTTCTCGACGCGCGAGGTCCACTTGGGCTTGCTCTAGGGCAATCAGCGCGCTGTCGACCGCTGCTTTTGCCGTATCAATTTGGCTTTCGGGAATATTGGTGTTTTGTCGATTCACCGACGTAAAGCGGGTCACCGTACGCTTGGCATCGGCTAACTGTACCTCGGCCAGTCGTACGGCAAGGCGCTGATCTCGATCATCTAGGCGCAGCAATACCTGTCCTTCGGTGACCTGAGCATCGGGGGTGAATTCGACGGCGGTAACGACACCGGCAGTTTCAGGGTACAGCGTCACGCTTTGTAAAGCCCGGGCGGTACCTACCGCCTGCACGCTGTCATCTAGGGTTTCTAGTGTTGCTTCAGCCACTAACACCGGCACCGATCGGGCAAATCCGCCTGGCCTGCCTCCTGAGGACGTTGGCTCGTCATTGCTGCAAGCGCCTAGGCTTATGAGTAATGCGACCGCCGTAAGCAAAGCCATAGCACGAGCAGGTGCCGAGGGCAGACCTACAGTGACTCTAGAGACGTTGGCACGAATAAAGCTAATGCTTTTCCCCATACCTGCAAGCCCATTAGCGGATAGTCGGTGCATGTGACTCCTTTGGACGGTTCATGGAAGCGGTGCGAGTAGTACGAGTCCGCCAAAGGATTAGTTTAACCGCGGTCGAGGATGCGTGTATCCACCTCTGAAAGGTCGGTTGACCCAGTAAGCGCCATCGAGACCGACAACTCCGATCGGAACGTCTCAAGCAGCTGTCTTACGCCCCGCTGCCCTTGTGCCGCCACCGCATAAACCCAGGGTCTGCCAATAAGCACCCCATCGGCGCCCAGTGCTTTCGCTTTCAGGATATCTTGGCCACTGCGAATGCCGCTATCGACCAAGCACACGGCACGCCTGGCGATTGCACTAACAATGGTGGGTAACAAGCTGGCGGTAGAGGCCACCGCATCCAGTTGTCGACCTCCGTGGTTTGAGACCACGATGCCATCGGCTCCGCAATCAATCGCGGCTAGGGCATCGTCGGGGTCGAGCACGCCCTTAATAATCAGATCTCCAGGCCACTGCTGTCGCAGCCACTCAATGTCTTTCCAGGTCACCGTGGGGTCTATTTGGCTGTCGAGCCAGCCTTTGAAGTTGGCAGGTGTGGTTGCGTTGGGCACATAAGGGGTGAGGTTGCCGAACTGATGGGGCCGGCCCCGAATACCGGTATCCACTAGCCAGCGCGGATGCGCCATATATGACAGAGGCCCGGCGCGTAGCTTGCCCCAAGTTCCCGGGTTACCCGATAAGCCATTACGTACATCCCGGTAACGCGCACCTACTACCGATAAATCAACGGTAAATACCAAGGTGTTAACACCTACAGCACGGGCACGCTTCAGCATGTCGGTGACCGCATCGCGATCACGCAGCATGTATAGCTGGAACCAGAACGGTAACGCAGATACCGCGGCCACTTCCTCGAGGGGGCAAATGCTGACCGTTGATAGTGTGAACGGGATGCCCGCTCCATCGCAGGCGGCTTTGGCTTGCACCTCGGCCCGACGTCTCATGAGTCCTGCCATGCCAATGGGCGCGAGCGCTGCCGGTAGAGTCAGTTCACGACCAAATAGGGTGGTGTGGGTTTTGATGTTGGATACATCCCGCAGCACCCGTTGGCGTAACTGTAGCTGAGCAAAATCGGCAGCGTTACGCGATAAGGTAAGCTCCCCATAAGACCCCCCGTCTAGATAATCGAATAGGGCGCGGGGTAAGCGCCGCTCGGCTTCTCGTCGGTAATCTTCAACCGACGCCAGTGCTAGGTTAAGTTGGGGCATCATTAGGCTCTGCAGCAGCCACTAAAAACTGTATCCCAAGGTGAGACCCACCGTATGATCCACACCCATTTGTGGGCCGTTCAGATCCTGCTGAAGCGGCTGCATGTACTGCAAATCGACGTACCAGGGCTGCTCTGGGGGCATGTAGCGAACGAACGCAGTGGCATCTAAACGCTCGCCACCGTAATTGTTGGGGTTGAGCACCGCTGTCGGATAAAGGCCACTGGCGTCGGGCCCTGGAATGTTGGGGTCTGCCCCGCGAATGCGGCCAGTGTGGTGCCACGCTAGTTGCACACCCGGCTGAATATGCGGCCACACATTGCCGTATACCCAAATACCCACACCGTGTTTGTTGCCTAGCCGGTAATCGTGATTATTGCGACCGTTTCGCAAGGTGGCATTGGCATCGACCCCCCAAGTGACATGTGACTGGCTACGTTGCCACGATAACCCCAAGCTCAAATCAGCAGTCCCTGAACCCATCTGCATGGTGTAGGGCAGTAGGCTACTTGGCCCTGCGGGGGTATTGGCGCGCTCGTTAATAGAGCCGGTGGGAAGGCTGATGGCCGCATTTACCGTCCAAGCGCTAGACCCGCGCCTTGCAAACTGGTGGCTCATACCCAATCGCGTATCGCCAATATCTTCAGAGTGCACGGTAAAGGCCGTCCAATTGGGAATAACCGATATATGGTCGGTACTCTGCTCAATCCAAGGTACCTGTAGCGATACCGAGGTGGAGCTGGACAAATCACGGCGTAAGGTCAGCACGTGCACCGTTTGGTGAATATTGGGGGTGACTGCAAGGTATTCACCGACCTCTCGAGGCCCTTGCTGGGGCTGCCACAAATAATCTTGAGCCGGCGTGTGGCGATGTCCTTCGTAGTAATCGCCAAAGCTAGCCCGCTGCACGGTGTAGCTTAGATGCCAGTTAGTACTGCGCTGCAGCTGTGCCGATGCCTCGGTGACTACCCGGGTCTGCAGTAGGTCTTCGATAGACATGTCGAGGAGTTCGGAGGGCACGGTTTGGGCTTGGGTGGTTATGGCCCA
>CAJXNM010000075.1 GCA_913057135.1 uncultured Halieaceae bacterium | reverse complement strand
AGGAAGAAAAACACCATCATCGGGATCAGCACCATATAGACCAAGATGGCCAGTAAACTGGGAATACTGCTGACACCTTTGGTCACGACCACTTGCCCAAAACTGGCCAATTCTGTCTGCAGGGTCAGGGTGAGTTGGTTCAATTGTTCAACACTCACCAACCCGGGATAGCGCTCTGGCAAAACCAAGAGTAACGAACGCACTTCATCAATCATCGTTGGGGCCTCGCGTACGAGACTGGCAAGTTGCCGCCATACCAGTGGCACGAGACCCAACATGAATGCGAAAAAAGCCCCCGTGAAAATGAGGGTCGAAATCCACACCCCCAGACGGCGGGAAACGCCCCAGGCAGTGAGCGCATTCGCCATACCCTGCATCAAATACGCCAGCACGATGGCAACAAATACCGGCGTAAGGGTATCGCCCAGGGTCATCAGTACCACTAAAGCTGCGGCCAGCAGGGCCAATAACAGCACCGATTCCTCTTCGCTGAAATAGCGCTGGTACCACTTTTGAAACACTTCCAGCATAGTTAGGCCTGTCTCATTAAGAATGGAGCTTTTGCAACTAAGCTTTGGTCATTAAGCTTTTGTGACTAAGCTTTGGTAATAAGGTGGCGCAAGACGCCGTCGCCAATGAAAGTGGTCTGCACCGCGTGCCCACCCAGACGCTCTAGGGACTGGAAGTCGCGAGTAGAACCGGGGTCGGTCGCGAGCACTTCCAATACCTGACCCGACGCCAGTTCCCTCAGGCCACGCTTCGCCATAAGCAGCGGCATAGGACAACGTTGTTGGCGAGCATCCACCGACTGCACGGGCTCGACCTGCCCGGGCTCTTGCTGATGTGACATACCCTATCCCTATTGACTAGTGGCGCGAGTATAGCGCCAAAAAAGCGCTGAATTTGGTACTAATCCTGCGGGCCACGCTGTGGAACTCTAGAGAAATTTCCCGATCAATACCCATATATTTACGCTAAAGTGCCGCCATGCTGCCTACCACATCACCCGCTTTAGCCCGCACCGCCTGCACCTTAGTCCGGTGGATGAGCTATCTGTTGCTGAGCATACAGACAAGCCTCGCCTTGAGTGCAACAGAAGGCCTAAAAATCCCAAACTTGGGCCAGACCAGCACGAGCCTATTTTCAACCGACTACGAACATCAACTGGGTCGAACCTGGCTCAAGATTTTCCGCAGCCAAGCCCCTACCGTGGACGACCCATTACTCTACGCGTATTTAGAGTCCTTAGTATTCGATCTTGTGAGTCACAGTGAACTTCAGGACAGACGTATCGAATTAGTGATCGTTGACAACCCTAGCATCAACGCCTTTGCAGTGCCCGGCGGTATCATTGGCGTTAACAACGGTCTGTTCATGTACGCTCAGACTGAAGACGAATTTGCCACCGTCATTGCCCACGAGATCGCCCACTTAAGTCAGCGTCATTTTTCCCGTCGTGTAGAGCAAGCCCAGGCCAATGCACCCCTAAACATTGCTGGGATGCTGGCCGGCATTCTGCTGGCCGCTACCACCGGTACCGACGCAGGTCTAGCGGCAATGACGGCGACTCAGGCCGCTTTACAGGATCAACAGTTGCGCTACAGCCGCGCCAACGAGGCGGAAGCCGACAGGGTGGGTATGCGAACCCTGTACGAGGCGGGTTACGACCCCTATGCGGCGCCCGCGATGTTTGAACGCATGTTGGCATCGAACCGCTATAACAGCGGCAACCGAATACCCGAATTTTTACGCACTCACCCATTGTCGGAAAATCGTATCGCTGACACCCGCAACAGGGCCATGCAGTACCCCAAGAGGATTCGGCCCACCAGTCTCGATTATCAACTGATGCGGGCGCGGGTGGCTAATCACCTGGCCGATACCCCAGAGGAAGCGGTTGCAATGTTCCGCAGCCAACTCGAAGGTTCGCCGCGCTCAAGGGAAGCCGCTCTTTACGGTCTGACAATAGCACTTACCGCTGCTGGTCGGCCCCGGGAAGCCGCACTAACCCTCGATGGCCTGTGGTCAGAGGATCGAAGTCGCATCGAATATGTACTCGCCAACGCCGATATAAAGCTTGCCATGGGACAACCGGAAGCGGCCGCAGAAGCGCTAGCCAAGCGGCTAAAACTCTCGCCTGGCAATCATCCGTTAACCATGGCGTACAGCTTTGCGCTCCAGCAGGCGGGACAGGCCCATCTGGCGGAAGAGGTGCTCGTTGATCAATCGAGGCGCCAGCCGCAAGACCCCGCTCTGTGGTATTTGCTAGCAGAGGTACAGGGACTGTCGGGGAATATTCTTGGCCTACACCGCTCGCGGGCTGAGTATTTCATTCTGGTCGGTAATCTTGATGCAGCGCAACGCCAGCTCAACTACGCACTGCAACTGGCAAACGCCGACTTCACCACAGCCGCGCAGATCAATGAGCGGCTTGGACAAATCCGCAAAATGCGCGCGGCCTTGGAAAACAGCTAAAACGACGGAGACGGCAAAAACGCTTCGCGCTCAGGCCTTACCGACAACGCTGGTGCCCAAGGTGGCGGCAAAGTCGAGCATGCGATTGAGGGGCTTCATTGCCTCGACCCCAACCTGCGGGTCGACCTTAATTTCATTGTCGGTCCGCTCGAATACACTGGCCAGGGCCTGCAGATCATTCATTGCCATCCATGGGCAGTTGGCGCAACTGCGACAAGACGCACCCGCACCGGCGGTCGGCGCGATGATGAACTGTTTATCGGGTGCGGCCTGCTGCAGCTTGAAAAAGATGCCATGGTCGGTGGCCACGATGAATGTATCGTTGGGGAGCTGTTGGGCCGCTCGGATAATCTGAGTCGTCGAGCCCACGTGGTCGGCGATTTCGACCACCGAACCGGGAGATTCGGGGTGGGCCAAGACCGCGGCCCCGGGATGCACTTGCTTGAGGTTTAAAATACCTTGAGCTTTGAACTCCTCGTGAACGATACATGCGCCGTCCCACATCAGGATATCAGCACCGGTGGTGCGACGAACGTAATCGCCCAGATGGCGGTCCGGCGCCCACAAAATTTTCTTGCCTTGTTGCGCCAAATGCTCAGCGACATCCAATGCAATACTGGACGTCACTACCCAGTCAGCGCGCGCTTTAACGGCGGCGGACGTATTCGCGTAAACAACCACCTCTCGGTCGGGATGTTGATCGCAGAACGTGCTGAATTCATCGGCGGGGCAGCCGATATCGAGCGAGCACGTGGCTTCAAGGGTAGGCATTAGCACGCGCTTTCCGGGGGTCAAGATCTTAGCGGTTTCGCCCATAAATCGAACCCCGGCAACAACCAACGTGCTGGCCGGATGATCGCGCCCAAAGCGCGCCATTTCCAGGGAATCGGACACACAACCGCCGGTGGCCTCCGCCAATGCTTGAATGGCGGGGGCCGTGTAATAGTGAGCCACCAGTACAGCATTTTCTCGCTTGAGCTGCGCACTGATTTGAGCCTCTAATCGAGCCTGCTGGCTAGCATCAATACGTTGTTCATGGGTACGACGCAGGTGGTCTTGAACCTGTGTGCGGATCTCCAACAGTTTGGTCTGGGCAATCGACATGGCAGTACGGAACGGGAAAGGGCCGCAAATGATAGCACAAGGCATGCTCCGTAGAGGGTGATGCGCAGCCCCCTTAGTGGTACCCTTCGCGAAATTCATCAGGCTGCTTGCAAGTGACCGAGGACGCTAACAACCCATTACGTCCCACCATACTGGTGTGCGACGACGACCCCATGGTGCGCATGTTTGCTCGCGAGTGTCTCGAAAGTGCGGGAATGGGCGTTGTTGAAGCCGAAGACGGCGATCAAGCCCTCGAGCGCTACCATGACAGCACCCCAGACCTTGTCTTCCTTGATGTCGAAATGCCGGGTAAGACAGGTTTCCAAGTATGTCAGGCCATTCGACTGAGCCCTCAGGGCGCTGACATTCCCGTGCTTATTGCCACCGGCTCAGATGACAAGGCCTCCATCGACGCGGGGTTCGAGGCAGGCGCTACCCAGTACAAAACAAAACCTATCAATTGGACGCTGCTGTCGCGAGATATTCGTTACATGCTTCGGGCAGCGGAAAACTTCCAGGCACTGAAAGTGCAAGAAAATCGTTTACGGTATTTGGCCTATTACGACCAAATGACGGAACTGCCCAACCGGCGCCGATTTGCAGATCAACTTGAGCAGCGCATGCTGCAGGCTCTACACCACAACCAAGCGTTCGCGCTTTTGCTGGTGAACATTGACCATTTCAAACGGATCAACGACTCCATCGGTCACGAAACAGGTGACAGAATTCTCACTGATATCGCGGCGCGCCTGCGTAATCACTTGAGTGCCTGTGCGCACCTTCTCGAGGGTGACGATGACAGCACAGCCGCAACAGATATAACAGGCCAACGTGGTCTCATTGTCGAGCTCGCCCGACCCGGTGGCGATGAGTTCACCATTGTCGCGCGCAATTTCAGCGACGAGACAGAGCTGTGTGAACTGAGCGCCAGTATCATTAGCGCCCTGTCACAACCCATGTCCATCGATCGGCACAACTTGGTCATTACACCCAGTATCGGCGTTGCCATTGCACCGTTGCACGGCGACAACACCACGACGTTACTACGCAGAGCCGACGCAGCGATGCAGTTCGCCAAACGCGATGGTCGGGCCCGCTATCGGCTGTACGATGCATCGCTTAGCGACGATGCCGCGGAACGCTTGCGATTGGAGGCAGACCTCCGAGCAGCACTGCGCGATGGCGATCAACTGTACATGATGTATCAACCTCAAATTGATACCCGCAATGGACGCATGCTGGGGGTTGAAGCACTGGTGCGCTGGGAGCACCCGGAACTGGGCAATGTATCCCCCGCCAAATTTATCCCGGTCGCGGAAAACAGCGGTCTGATCCTTGCCCTTGGGGACTTTGTCTTGCAGCGAGTACGAGACGACGCGCTGAACGAGGCGTATCAGTTTCCGAAGGGGGTGACACTAAGCATTAATCTGTCTCCGCTACAGTTTTCCCAATCAGATTTTGTTGAGCACTTGTCGGCCCTATTGGCACCCCTTGATGGCCTATTCCCCGTTGAGCTAGAGCTCACCGAAGGGGTCATCATGTCCGATGCCCAGCATAATCTGACTAAGTTACAGCAACTCAAGGACAGGTCTTTTGATTTAGCCATTGACGATTTTGGTACCGGTTACTCGTCATTGAGTTACCTGCGTAATTTCCCCATAGACACCCTTAAAATTGACCGGAGTTTTGTCATTGACCTCGCCAGCAGCAGTGGCCGAGGTATCGTTCGCGCCATTCTCGGACTCAGTCAGGCTATTGGTTTGAGGGTGGTTGCCGAAGGGGTGGAAACAAGGGAGCAAGCGGAGTTTTTGGTCATACACGGCTGTGAATGCCTACAGGGATTTCTGCTGGCGCGCCCCCTACGCGCAGAGCAAATCGCCGAGGCAGGCCAACAAGACTATCGAGAGTTACTGATGACAGCGACACAGCCCGATCTACTCGCCGCTATCGAATAGAACCCGCACCGACGTGATTCGCCTCTTCACTTTTCTTGCTGGATGCCTCTGGGTAGCCAAGGACCTAGGCGCTCAGATACCCGAGCCAACGATCCAGGTGCTGTTGCAAGGCAATGATCCCCAGCAACTTGAAGCCGCCCTGGAGCGTGTCGGCGGCGAGATCACACATCAACTACCGATTATCGATGGCATAGGGGGCGTCGTAGCGGCAAGCACCCTTGAGGAACTGGAGCGACAGCCTGGTGTACGCAGGGTCGTTGAAGACTTTAACCCACCAAAATCTGAGGAAACCCGAGACTGCGCAGTGGTTGCCGGGCTTGATCTGGTACCGGCCCCCGAGGGTGCCATTTGGCGGGTTTACAACTTAAGTACTGAGCCTGTCACTACCCGTATCAAGACACTGACAAATCGCCACCGAGGTGGTGACATCCGCCTCAATGGATTGGTAGCCGGCGCTGCATTCGAACTGCCAGCAGGAGAAACCCAGCTGCTGCTGTCGCGAGAAATACATGATGAAAACCGCTCTCAAGCAGCAACCCATGCTTTGAATCAAAACAGTCTGGAGGTGGTGTTAGACCTGCCAAATTGCAGCCTCCAACTACCTCGAGCTTACGAGGACAACCACAACGATTATTACTATCCCGGGTTAGTGGGTGCTGACTTACTTAATGACGCTGGCATCACCGGCCGCGGTGTCGGTGTGGCCATTATCGATTCCGGCCTTTGGGATGTACCCGCCTTGACCACCGATAGTTTAGGCAAGCCCCGAGTAAAAGCGCACTATGATGCACGGCTCAACCGTACCGTCGACGCTGTGCGAGACGCCGGCGGCCACGGCTCCCACATGGCGAGTATCATCGCAAACAGCAGCCCCAATAACCGCCCTGGCGGGAGAGGCTTCAAGGGTATAGCACCCGATGCTGGCCTCATCATCGTCACCGCCTTCGCGCCTGAAGGTGACGGGGATTTCCTCGATATTATTCGCGGTATTCAGTGGGTTGTGGAACAAAAGGAAAGACTCAACATTCGCGTTTTAAATATGTCGTTGTCGGCCACGCCGCGCTTCGAATTTTGGGATGACCCCATGAATCAAGCGGTTTTGAAGGCTTGGGAAGCGGGTATTCTGGTGGTGGCAGCCGCCGGTAACGACGGCCCCGACTGGGGCACTATCGGCAGTCCCGGGAACAATCCCTTCGTACTGACGGTGGGGGCCATCACAGACTCGTGGACCCCTGAAGATCGATCCGATGATTACATTCCGGATTTCTCATCGCGCGGACCCACGGCCATTGGCCACCTAAAGCCCGACGTTGTTGCGCCGGGTGGACACATGGCAGGGTTGGTGCCACCCGATGCCAGACTGGCGCAAGAGAGTCCGAACTATGTCTTGCACACAGGGGAATTTGTCTCCACCGGCTCTTCGCAGTCGGCGGCTTTGGTATCCGGTATCGCGGCACTTTTGTTCCAAGCGGACCCCAGCTTAAGCAACGACGAAGCTAAGTGTCTGATCAAAACCTCAGCGGAGCCGGCTATCAATCGCGATGGTCGCTTGAGTTACAGCCCGTTCATTCAAGGGGATGGATTGGTGTCCGCAGCACGGGCGCTGACCCTCGGCGACACCCGGTGTGAACAACAATCGCTGAACCTTCAGGCGGTGTTAGCAGGTACAGATAAACCTATTGGTCCGGCCATTGCTCTGCCCGACGGATCGCCCTCTTTGCCGGGATTAGAGAGCGCCCAAAGCGCAACAGCGCCAGACAAAGGCCCCAGCAACGATCGCCGCTGGGGAGTCAAAGCACACATTGAACGACTCGATCCAACGGGTTTACGATCCCAGCGCCGCAACCCCGGCGTTATCGATTGGTTTGGCCTTTATGAGCAGGAGCGACAGCGCCTAGAAGCCTTGTCTCGGCCAACGCAAGAGCAAAACTGATCAACCTACTTCTTGTGAGTGCGATATTACCCATATGGGTAGTTCCAATTCTTAACACAGTCGATAGCCCCTCCTATTATCACTCTCAACGGACAGCGGATCTCATTTACATCTGAGAAATGAGA
>CAJXNM010000074.1 GCA_913057135.1 uncultured Halieaceae bacterium | reverse complement strand
ACCGGACCCATATCGACGCCGTCCTCTAGGGCATGGCCCACTTTGACCGTTTGCAGCTTTGCCACCAGTTTTTCGACAAAGGCATCGTGCACCGCGTCGGTCACAATCAATCGCGATGATGCGGTGCACTTCTGACCGGTACCGCTGTAAGCACCCACAAAGGCGGCGTTCACTGCTACGTCTAAATCGGCATCATCGGCGATGACTAGGGCGTTTTTCGAGCCCATTTCAAGCTGGCATTTCACGAGGTTGCTGGCAGTTGCAACGGCTACTTGGCGGCCCACGGGTAGTGAGCCGGTAAAGGTCACCGCATGGATATTAGGGCTGTGTATAAGGGCGTTACCCACCATGCTGCCCGAGCCCATGACCAAGTTAAAGGTGCCCGGTGGCAGGGCGCTTTGGCGACTGATGATCTCGGTGAGAGCCCAGGCGCTGGCGGGTACCTGGTTGGCGGGTTTAAAGATAACGGCATTGCCAAAGGCCAGCGCCGGTGCAATTTTCCACACCGCCGTTGCCATGGGGAAATTCCAGGGGCTAATCACCACTACTACCCCTAAGGGCTCGCGGCGGGTCTCTACTTCAATGCCCGGGCGTACTGAGTCGACCCGATCGTCTATTTGGCGATGTACTTCGGCGGCGTAGTAATGGAAGAACTGCCCAGAGCGATAAACCTCACCGACACCCTCGGCGCGGGTTTTGCCTTCCTCTCGGGCCAGTAGCTCACCCAACTCAGCACTGCGCTCAATAAGCTCATTGCCAATGGCCATGAGCATTTGGTAGCGGGTTTCTAGAGCGGAAGCGCCCCACGCAGCTGCAGCTACATTAGCAGCTTTAATAGCATCGTCGACCTGCTGGGCGCTCGCTTGGGCATAGTGACCGATAACATCTTGGGTGTCAGAAGGGCCGGTGTTTATTTCGCTGTCTTCGGTGTTTAGCCACTCTCCGCCAATGTACAGACCCCGTTGTTGCACGCTGCTCTCCTTGTGCTTTGTAATGTCTTTGCTTAGGCCTTAATCATGTTTGTGGCCCGCATGTTTCGTGTTCTCGACGCGTTACACACTAGGCGCTGTGACGGGATAATAAAAATTAATTATTTTTATCTATTAATAAGTGATAAAAATAGCGGATGTTGAAGATTCAGCAATTACGCTACGTGCTGGCGGTACACGACATGGGTGGCTTCAGCGCTGCTGCTAATGCCTTAGCCCGCAGTCAGCCTGCATTGTCCCTGGGTATTCGGGAGTTAGAACGTACCTTGGGTGAACCGCTATTCGAGAAGCAGGCCCCCGGAGTATTAACCCCCTTTGGAGAGGCTTGCCTGCCGCGCTTTCGGGAGTTAGTGGGGGTGCACGATCGGGTATCCCGAGATGTCACCGATATCGCCAATAAGCGAAGTGGCCGTTTAGAAGTGGCGGTGGCCCCCTCTATTGCCCGACGATTCATGCCAAGCGTGCTAGGGGATTTTCTTCGCGCATTCCCAAGCATCGATATTGTCTTGCACGATGGCACCGCAGAAACCATCGCCACACAAGTGCTAGAGGGCACAGTAGAGTTTGGTGTATCCGCCATGTGGCAGCAGCAACCTGAATTGGATTTTCAACCGTTACTGACCGACGAGGTAGGCGTGGTGTGTCATGTGACGCATCCCTTGGCCGACAGTAACGCCTTGCGCTGGACCGACCTAATGGGCCACCAACTGGTGTGTAATGGCACCAGCCGATTATTAGAGAATACTCAGGCAGCTCCGCTACTTCAGAGTAGTCGTTTTTATGTGTCAGAGATGACGTCGATTGTTGCGCTGCTAGAGACTGCGCTGGTGTACACCACGTTGCCACAGTTGGCGATGCTAGATGACCATGCGTCGTTGCGGTTTATTCCGCTTGTGGAGCCCAAGATTGTGCGAGAGATGGGGGTGATTACTCGACGTGGGGCCAGTTTATCGCCGGCGGGGCGGGAGTTGGTGGCGTTGTTATCGGGTATTACCCAATGAAGTCGGGTGTCGATGTTTCTGCTGTGGGTTCTATTTGGACAGACCCTCTTATTGGCACCTACCCGCAATCTGAAGACCGCCAACAGGGATTGGACACGGTGCCAGCAGGCCACCGTGCCCCAAATTTTAACCGGCGATCTTTAGAACCGATACGTAGCTCCCACTGCCACATTAAACGGCCGCCCAACCGAGATATTGTTGTCGTTGTGGGAATCTGGGAAGTAGTCCTCATCCAACAGGTTCTCTGCATTTAACTGCAAGGACAACTCATTGGTTGCATCCCAAAACAGCGCCGCATCAACCCGCGTAAACGAGGGCAGGGTGACCGCATTACTTAAGGTGGCGTACTGCTCGGATTGGTGCACTACACCAAAGCCTCCTCGCCACTGACTGTTTAATGTGTAATCTGCCCACAGAGTGACCTTGTGTCTGGGTAGCTGGGCTAAATCTTGATTAGCAGCCACGCCGTTGTCGAATTGACCTAGTTCTTCCCCTTCGAGGAACGAGTAGCTGGCATTCAATGACAGGCGGTCAGTGGGTGTGCCCATTACTTGAAGTTCTAAGCCTCGGGTTTCTGTGCCGGTTAGCACACTGCGCTCGGGATCATTCGGATCAACCGCGGTACCGTTGTCACGTGTGATTTCAAAAAGTGACGCAGCCAGCGAGAAGTTATCGGCAATGTTCCACTTGAAGCCAACTTCCTGATTTTCAAACTGCTCGGGGGCAAGTGAGGCGGTGGTTGGCGTTAAGGTCAGGAACTGATCCCCCGAGCGGGGCAGGAATGACTTGCTGTAACTCAGGTAAAACGACAAGTCTTCGGAGGGCTTGTAAATAAGTCCTGCTCTGGGTGATACCTCGGTATCGCTGCTGCTCAAGAAACCGTCATTGCCATCGGCGGCGCCGTTGTTGATTTCGATGGCATCCACCACGTCAATTTCGAATCGATCAATGCGCGCGCCGGCTACCACAATCCAGTGCTCGTTAAGAGCTATTTCATCCTGCAAGAACGCCGAGCTGAAGGTCACTTCCGAGTTCCTGTCGCGTACGGGTGCAGTGAACTCGTAACCCGGTATAGCCAGCGGGTCGCTGAATGCCAGCGTGATCTGATCGTCGTTGCTATCAAAGAAGCGTACGTCGGCACGCTCGTTGTCGGTTTTTTGTTTACCTGTCTCTACACCTGCAAGCACAGTATGGCCAAGGCCCAGCCAGTCGACTTGGCCCACTAGGTTGAATTGGGCAAGCAGGTTCTCTCGAGCTTGCGCGTCGTAGTAGCCATCGAGGGCCACGATGTTATCGATATCGTTGAACCCGATGGGGTATAGGTTCTCGTAATACTTGTCGTAGTCGGCCCATTGCACCGTGGCGTTACTGGTCCAGCTACTGGAAAAGCGATGATCAAGCCGAAGCCGTACAATATCCCCTTCGAAGGTGGCCTGGTTCAGGTTGGGGTCACCGAAGAAGGTCTCGGTAAAGCCCGTTACTGGGCGGCCGTTTGTTGAGGGTACACCCCGGTCGACAATCCGGTCGTCATCAATGGTCTCCCACGAGGCTACCAGTTGGGTGCTATCGGCTAGTTTAAGGGTGTAGGTGGGGTTTATAGCCCAGCGCTCGCCGTCTTTGAAATCCCTATGATTTTCAATGCCTTGCAGCATACCGTTAATACGCAATGCTTGATTGTCGCTGATGCGTACATTGGTATCCAGTGTGGCTAAAGTAGCCCCGAAGCTGTCGATATTAGCGCCTACCGTGGTGAAAGAATCCTGGGTGTCGGCCACTTTGGTCACGCGGTTCACGACGCCACCGCCGCCACCGCGGCCAAATAAGAGGGCATTGGAGCCCCGCAAAATCTCAACCCGCTCTAGGTTGTAAAGGGGGCGGAAGTACTGCACGTCGTCGCGCAATCCATCGACGAAGAAATCGGCGGTGGTGTTTTGTCCTCGAAGGGTAATCTGATCCCGATGATCTTCACCTTGGCCAATGCTGACCCCGGGTGTGTACTGCATGACCTCGGCAATACTGGTCATGGCCTGATCCTGCATTTGATCAGCACTCATAATGGAGATGCTCTGAGGCACATTCACCAACAGTGTCGGCGTTTTAGCCCCGCTGGCAACTTGCTGGCCAAAGTAGGCACCCCTTACTAGCACCTGCTCAATCTCGTTTGTTTCAGTGGCTGTGTTCGCGCCTAGGGCGAATTGGGTGCTGGCGACTGAGACAGCCAGTGAGAGGGATGTAGACAACCGCTTGTTCATTTCGTTTGGCTCCTGAAGGGTGCTGCTGTGCGGTACTGCAACCGCATTCGAGGACGCCATTGTAACGAGCCAAATGGGAAATGAAAAGCGAATGAGAATAATTATCAATAAAATTACCGATACTGCGGTATGGGTCTCACTTTGGATCACTTGCCTTGTCCAGACACTCGCTTTGGACCAGTGTTTTTGACCTTGAGTGTGGCCCCTTAAAGAAGACGCTTTTGTCGATTGTCGCTCTAGGGCAAATACCGCTGTACCACTTCAGCAAGGAGCGCCATGCCCTGTTCAATCGTAGCGTCGGGACCAGCGTAGTTCACACGAATACACTCGTAGCGATGCCGCCAGTTATTATCGTTCACCCCTGGGAAGAAGTGTTCACCGGGTATAACAAAGACCCCTGTATCCACCAGCGCTTGATACAACTCGTAGCTGGTGATTTGCAAGCCTTCAAACCAAAGCCACAGGAATAATGCGCCCTCGGGCTTATGAATACGCACCGGTATATTGGCCATGCAATGGTCTATAACAGCCAGAGCATGTTGCAGTTTGCGCTCGTAGAAGGGTTTGATTGTGTTGTCGCACAGGTGCATTAACGTGTTGTCTTGAAGGAGCCTGTGCGCAAGGGTTGGGCCCACACGACCTGGTGCCAACTGGTTGATGGCATTGGCGTTACGAACGAGGCGAATGACCTCTGGGGCGGCCACCACAATGCCTGTGCGCAGGCCTGGCAAACCGAGCTTCGAGAGGCTGAGGCAAAGAATGATGTTGTCATTCCAAAGCGGTGTGGCCTTAGTAAAGACCATGTTAGGAAAGGGCAGGCCGTAAGCACCATCGATAATGAACGGTATGCCGGCGCTCTCACAGGCATTGGCTAAATGAGCTAACTCATCATCGGTAATGACGTTACCTGTGGGGTTAGTCGGGCGCGATACACATACCGCGCCGAAGCGTTCATCAATGCTTAGGTCGCTAAAGTTCACCCGGTACTTGAAGAAGCGCTCATCGAGCAGCTCAATGTCTGGCTTGTGACCATCAAAAATGGAAGCTTCGGCAAGCCCCACATCCGCGTAGCCCACATACTCGGGCGTTAGAGGCAGTAGGATCCTTCGGAAGTGGCCATCGGGAAATTGACCGGCAAAGGCGTTAAACAAGAGCCCAAAGCTACTTTGGCTGCCGTTGGTAATGGCGATGTTATCTTGGCCAATGTCCCAGCCGAAGCGGTCACTTAGAGTATTGGCCAGGGCATAGCAAAAGCCGCTATTGCCCTGCGGGGCGTCATACTCGCCGACCATGGCGGCGAACTGGGCATCGTCTTGAATGATGGTGCTGAGCGTAGCCTGGAACAGTCGCTCTGATTCTGGAATGTGGGCAGGGTTGCCGCCGCCCATGGCATAAACTGGTCCTGGCATCATCGCCGCGCGGCCCAAGTCTTCCATCAATTGCACGGTACCCGTGTTTTGCTGGTAGTGTTGGCTGAAATTAGAAAACAAAAAGTCTGGCATAGGGCTTAACTACACTAAAAACAAACGATAACGGAGTATAAAGATGTCGCGTTGGGACGTGTTCAAAGATCAGGTCATTATCGTAACGGGTGCTGCCAGCGGGTTTGGCAAGATCCTGACTGAAAAGCTACACGCCGAGGGCGCCAAACTGGTGGTGGGTGACATTAATGCTGAGCCCCTGAATGCAGTGGTGGCGGACTTAGACGGCGTAGTGGCTGTGCCCTGCGATGTAGCCAGAGAAGAACAGGTCAAAGCCCTTGTTGATACGGCCGTCAGTCACTTTGGCCGGCTCGATATCATCGTGAACAACGCAGGTTTGGGTTCCCCGCCGAGGCTGCTTATTGACGTTACCGAGGAGGATATGGACATCAACTACTCTGTTAACGCCAAAGGGGTGTTCTTTGGCATTAAACACGGTATCCGCCAAATGCTGGCGCAGCAGCCCCAGGGTGGCATTGTGCTGAACGTGGCTTCTATGGCTGGCATTGGTGCTGCACCGCTCATTGGGGCGTATGCGGCAGCGAAACATGCGGTGGTGGGTTTAACCAAGACCGCGTCTTACGAGTATGCCCAGCAAGGGGTAAGGGTGAACGCCATTTGCCCGTTCTTCTCACCCACCCCTTTGGTCACCAACACCGAGATCGGTGACAAGGTCGACGCTCTCACCCAAAGCTCACCGATGAAGCGAATGGGGTCACCTGAAGAAATGGTGGAGGTGATGCTTATGCTGATGTCCCCGGCCAATAGTTTTATGAACGGCCAGTGTGTGGCGGTGGATGGTGGGATGTCTGCGATCTAGACATTGGCAGTAACACGTAAAGGCAGAGTGCGTAATCGTTTTCCCAATGCCCGATAAACCCCATTAGCCACCGCAGGCGCCAGCGGTGGTACCCCCGGCTCCCCAATCCCCGTAGGTTCTGTCCCACTGTCCACCAAGTGCACATCCACCTGTGGCGCTTCATTCATCCGCAGCAACGGGTAGTCGTGGAAATTACTTTGAACTACTGCCCCCTGTTCTAAGTCGATACGGCCGTAAAGGGTAGCGGTGAGTGCAAACATCACCGCGCCCTCCAGTTGTGCTTTCACAATATCGGGGTTTACAGCTGTACCCACATCGGCCACACAAGTAACACGATGCACACGAATGTCGCCACTGTCACTCACTGATACCTCTGCAACTTGGGCGACATCGGTAAAGAAAGAGCTATGGCAAGCTACGCCTAAATAATGACCCTCGGGCAATGGGTAGTCCGCCATGAGTTCTTCGGTACGCTGTAAAACCCGGTGCATGCGTGGCTTACCGTCAGTGTTCTTAAGCCTGAAAGCGATGGGATCCATGCCCGCTTGCTCTGCTAGCTCATCAATCATAGATTCCACAGCAAAAGCCGTGTAGCTATGGCCCACAGACCGCCAGAAAGTAGTCGGCAGCCCGTGGTCTACGGTGGCATGGGTGACTAGGGCGTTGGGTAAGTCATAGGTCTCATGCAAGCCCTCAACGCTTGAGGGGTCTACCGCCCAATTACTGAATACGTAATCTAAGCTGCCGGCTAGCCCAGTGAGCATCGACTTTGGCATACGCGGAAACATGGCGGGCAGCATATTGGTCATGGTCTCGCCGGTAATGTTGGCACCGGCCCTACTGGCATGCCAGGCAGTAATGCGCCCAGTATCATCTATGCCCGCGCTGATGCGCATGTACGAGGCGGGTCGGTACAGTCCGTTTTGAATATCGTGCTCTCGGGACCACAGTAGCTGCACGGGCTTTTGTACGGCCATGGCAATTTCCGCTACTTCTACAATGTGGGTAAGCGTGCCGCGGCGGCCGAATCCCCCGCCTAAGTACAAGTTGTGGACGGTAATGTTACCCCGCGCAAGGCCAGTTACCCGCTCAACAAGGCCCTGTGCCGCTTGAATACTTTGCACGCCGGTCCATAGCTCGGCGCGCTCACCCTCAATGCGCAGGGTGGC
>CAJXNM010000073.1 GCA_913057135.1 uncultured Halieaceae bacterium | reverse complement strand
CCTTCAGCAGCACCACCCTCAACATCGGTATCGGTAATCATGAACGAGAAGCCGCCCTTCGAGATGCTGACGTTGTAATCCATGTAGCCGTCGGCGTTACCGTTGAAGGCTTCGGCGAAGTCGCCATCGTGATAACCGGCGTGCAGGCCAATACCCACACCGTTTCCAATTTCGAAGCCGTAATCAATGGATGCGTAATACGCCTCGCCGAAGCCGAAATCTTGCCCTGGTGCTTCATCGGCCTCAGTGTTGGCTAGTACGTACATCATGGCGCTGAGGCCACCAACGCTGACTCCTACATACACTTCGCCAAAATCGAATTCGGCTTCTTTGTCATAGTTGTAGTACAGGTAGCCCACATCCCAGCTAATACCGCCGGTATCGAAAGCGAAGCCGGCATACAGGTCGTGCTCATAACTGTAGACGTCACCGCTACTGCTCCCGTCCACAACAGCGCCATTGCCGTAGCTAACGTTTGACACCCACGTGCCCGCGTAGAACCCGCTGTCGCTGGCGTAGTCAATGCCGCCTTGGACTGCGGCTTCATTTTGAGTTTGTGTCAGTCCGCGCCAAATGTAGTTGTTTGTCATCGACGCGTTGGCGCTCCAGCTGCCCGCCTGAGACGGTGCGGCAAACGCACAGCCGGCAAGTACTGCTATCGCGGGAAGGGTTTTCAGTACTTGACGATTGTTTTGAAGGTTTCGCATGGTGGTTCCTCTATCGCTGAATCATTCAATGTCGGTGCAGCGTCGTGGTGTTGACGTGATCACCACGAGTGTTGCCCACTGGAACCCAAAGCATGTGGCGGGCCAACTTTTGTAACCTTATGTTTTATATGTTTTTTATAGAATTTTATGGGTGTCACTACGGCCGTCTACTGATGACCTATTCGAATCGTGAGCGCGCATTTGGGGCGCACTCGCACCAGCGGGGTGCGCAGAGATGGCTCGCTGCAGGTATATTGATGGTGGTGTTTGCGTGCTACACATGTGGCGCGACCGAGTGTGCAATACTCTCGGGATGTTTCTGGGAGTCGGCGGGTCACTACTGTTATCGGCAGCTTGGATCCTAGCTGTTGTTTTTTTCACAAGGAGTCACTATGCAAGTTTATCGGGTATTAGCTGGACTGTTCTTAATAACGGCTGTTCTAACAGTGACTGCGAAGGCGGAAACCGACTGCGCAGCTGTTGTCACTGCGACGGTCGCCGAAATAAAAGCGGGTGCCGGAGATCGCTGGTCACACCCCGTTGAAAACCTCGTTCGCTCGGCAGCGGGATCCGCCTGTGTAAAAGCGCTCTCTGGTCGTTATGGTCAGAGCGCGTTATCAACTGATGAACCGATGACAGACGCAGGACCTCACGTGACATCCCTTGACGAGGCTGAGCCGGTAGCTGACAACACGTCCGCGGCAAGCGGTGAGTCCGGCACAGGTATTACCTTCAAACCCTTGTCTGGCTCTCCTACGCGCAAGCCCTATGAGCGCCAGCGCCAAACTGACGATAATTGACGTTCTTTGCCGAGACCTTGCTCCTTTAGGACGGTCATCGAAGGTAGCTGACCGACACTGCGCCTTGTAGTGGCCTGCATCTCTGGAATATGCTTATGCCTATGGGCTATTTTGGCTAATAGGCAACCGCTCCTGGCCCATGGGACGGTGACGTATAACGGAGATCGACATGCAGGAAGAGAAAGCGATTATCTCGTGGAAGGTCGCGGGCATCGCCCTGGGTCTTTTACTAACGCTGGCAACATTCTTGGTGCAGCCCTTGGGGGTGTCTACACAGTTTGTAGTCACTGATGCGGCAGTGGGTCATCGGGTGGCCCCTGAGGCAACCGCAAAAAACACCTACCTGAAAAAATACGGCGAAAAAGAGAGCTGGGGAGTCGGCTACGGTTGGATGCTGGTGTTCGGTATGTTCGCCGGTGGTCTGGTGACATCGCGGGTATTGCGCGCCAAACAACCCGAAGCCGACAAGGGATCTATGCCGAAAATGTGGGAATCCGTTTTCGGGGGTTCCCGCAGCAAGCGCTTTGCCGCCGCTTTCGGTGGTGGTGTGTTGCTGTTGTTCGGCGCGCGCCTGGCAGGAGGGTGCACCAGTGGTCATATGATTAGCGGCATTTCACAGATGGCTCTGAGCTCGTTCATCTTTGGCATCTTCACCTTCGGCACGGCCATCGCTGTAGCCCACCTACTTTATCGCCAGCGGGGTTAATACCATGCAAACATTGCTTATTGGTTTCTTAATTGGATGCGCTTTTGGCGCTATTTTGTACATGGGTGGCGCGACGAGTTACCGCCGTATTCTTGGTACCTTGTTGCTCAAAGATATGTGGATTATCAAACTGATGGCCACGGCCATCGGCGTGGGTACCTTGGGTGTTTACCTGCTCGATCTAAACGGCTTGGCCAACATGAGTATCAAGCCCGCTTACTTGGGCGGTGTTGCTGTCGGTGGCGTTATTTTTGGTATCGGCTGGGCAGTTTCTGGCTATTGCCCGGGCACCTGTGTGGTGGGTTCCTCGGAGGGTAAACTCGACGCGATTTTTACCGTCATCGGTGGTTTGGTGGGTGCTCTGTTGTTCTCTATGGCGTATCCGGCCCTTGAAGCCACGCTTATTGAACCTTTGAACTTCGGTGCGGTGACACTACGTGACCTTACCGGTGTCAGTGGCATTTATCTTGCCATTCCCTTTAGTGCGATGCTTCTAGGTCTTGCGTTCTTCGTTCTCAAAGACCGGTATGACTAATTCGACCTTTATCTTTTGAGGCGCATGGTCTGAGCTTTCTGACGAAAACGTCTCGTAAGCGCTTATCTTAGAAACTTCTTGTAAACACTTCTCACAAAAAAAAGCCCGGTGGTAATGTCCACCGGGCCAAGAGGGCCTGGGTTTACGCTAGCGCGCAGCCATACCGGACCGTACGGTTCCCACCGCTTCCAGATCGAAGCGGTCATTGGTCATCACTTTGCTCCACGCATTGACGAAGTCATTGATGAACTTCGCTTCACCGTCAGCTGAGGCATATACCTCGGCGACTGCCCGCAGCTCTGAGCTGGATCCGAACATCAGATCGACGGGTGACGCGGTGTACTTGCGAACCCCGGTGGCACGATCAACACCCACATACAACCCATCCGACTCGTTCGAGGGGCGCCATTCTGTGGACATATCCAACAGATTGGCGAAAAAGTCGGTGCTGAGGACACCCACATTATCGGTGAATACACCGTGGTCAGAGCCACCGTGATTGCCACCTAATACCCGTAGCCCGCCAACCAGTGCCGTCATTTCGGGCACATTCAAGTCAAGCAAATCCGCCTTGTCGATCATGGCGTTCACCGGTGACAGATACGCTTCTTCGGTGTTGTAGTAGTTGCGGAAACCATCGGCAGCAGGCTTGAGCTCAGCGAATGAGTTCACGTCGGTCATTTCTTGGCTGGCATCCATACGACCGGGAGTGAACGGTACAGTCACCGAGTGACCCGCATCAGCGGCAGCTTTTTCGATGGCTGCAGCCCCGCCCAGTACAATCAAGTCGGCCAGTGATACCTGCTTACCTTTGCGGCTTGTCTTGTTGAACTGGCTCTGCACCTGTTCAAGTTTCGCAATGACGGTGGCAAGCTCGTCGGGATTGTTAGCTTCCCATTGATTCATGGGCGCCAGGCGAATGCGCGCACCGTTAGCGCCACCGCGCATGTCGCTATCTCGGTAGCTGGCGGCAGATGCCCAGGCGGTGCGTACCAACTCAGGCACAGTCAAACCTGTTGCCAAGATGGCTTTCTTGAGCTTGGCTGCGTCCTTGGCATCGATGAGGGCGTGATCCACCTCGGGGATGGGGTCTTGCCACATCAGGACTTCAGCGGGTACATCGGCACCGACGTAACGTGCGCGCGGACCCATATCGCGGTGTGTCAGCTTGAACCAAGCGCGTGCGAAGGCATCTTCAAACTGTTCGGGGTTCTCCAAGAACCGCTTCGAGATTTCGCGGTAAGCCGGGTCTGCTTTCAGCGACAGGTCGGTGGTAAACATAATTGGCTTGTGACGCTTGCCCTCGATGTGCGCATCGGGGACGAAGGCGGTGTTGTCATCGGTTGGTACCCACTGGGTTGCACCGGCGGGGCTTTCTTCCATTTCCCAGTCGTAGGCGAACAGCTGGCCTAGATAAGCCATCGACCATTTGGTGGGTGTGGGTGTCCACGCGCCCTCAAGACCCGAGGTTACGGTGTCTTCCGAGTGTCCTTTGCCGCAGCTGTTGTTCCAGCCAAAGCCCTGGCTTTCGGTGGCTTCCGCAGCTGGCTCGACGCTCAGGCAATCATTGGGCTTGTGTGCACCGTGAGCCTTACCGAAGGTGTGGCCACCGGCAATCAATGCCACAGTTTCTTCGTCATTCATGGCCATGCGGCCAAAGGTTTCACGGATGTCATGGGCTGCCAGCGCTGGATCGGGCTTGCCGTTGGGGCCTTCGGGGTTGACGTAGATCAAACCCATTTGTACGGCGGCGAGTGGGTTATCCAGTTCGCGTTCGCCCTTGTAGCGCTGATCTGCCAGCATGACGGTTTCGGGGCCCCAGTACACCAGATCGGGTTCCCAGTCATCTTCACGACCGCCGGCGAAACCGAAGGTTTTAAAGCCCATATCTTCCATGGCCACAGTGCCGGTCAGCACCATAAGATCGGCCCAAGATACCTGCCGGCCGTACTTCTGCTTAACAGGCCACAATAGACGGCGTGCCTTGTCGAGGTTGGCGTTATCGGGCCAGCTGTTCAAAGGCTCGAAACGCTGCTGACCACCACCGGCACCGCCACGACCATCGGCTACACGGTAGGTGCCCGCGCTGTGCCACGCCATGCGCACAAAGAAGGGACCATAGTGACCGTAGTCTGCGGGCCACCAATCCTGTGAGTCCGTGAGGACTGCACGGATGTCGGCTTTGAGCGCTGCCAGATCGACCTTGGCAAATTCAGCGGCGTAGTTGAAGTCGGCGCCGTAGGGGTTCGACTCGGGGCTGTGATCACGCAGCGGTGTCAGATCAACCCGATCTGGCCACCAGAATTTTGGGGGTTTGGCGAAGGTGTTCTCAGCCTGTACTGGCAATGACATGGCGCTGGCCATGGCAACTGCGGCTATCAGGATTTTCGGTTTGAACATGTCGGTCTTCTCCTTGGAGGCTTTTCCAGCTCTGGTTAACGGCCGCCCAGAGAACAATAACTGTCCCGTTATCGTCTCCGAACGTGCCATCGATTACATACGCAACATATGAACACTCGGCTCGATATGCCAATTGATTAACTCAACAAACACCATCGCCTTTGTCGATCAAACATTTAAAACTAAGAGAAATAATTGCACTTATAGTGGTGCGGGTAGTGGTTTAAATAGTGGTGTAGGCAGGTAGTGATTTAGTCACCCATCTGGCGAGCCCGGCCCCAATGTCGCGACTAACGTCGTAATGACACGCTGCCGAGCGGGCGCGACACTGATCGCTGTAAGTGAATACAACATGCTGCCGAGACAATACCTATGAGCTACGCCGCCGCTTTTGATGCCTCTATTACCGATCCCGCCGCTTTTTGGCTTGAGCGCGCGAGCCTCATTGATTGGGTGAAACCGCCCGAGGTGGGTTTTGCTGACGACGCCAATGGCGTCGAGCGTTGGTATCCCGACGGTGTGCTAAATACCTGCTACAACGCCGTCGACCGTCATGTGTTGGCTGGTCGCGGCGAACAAGTCGCCATTTATTACGACTCCCCCGTGACCGAGAGCCGCCGTGCTGTTACCTACAGCCAACTACAGCAGCAGGTGGCTGAGTTTGCGGGTGGTCTGCGTGATTTGGGTGTGACCAAGGGCGACAGGGTAGTCATTTACTTGCCTATGGTTTCTGAAGCGGTGGTGGCCATGCTGGCCTGCGCGCGCTTGGGGGCTATTCATTCGGTGGTGTTTGGTGGCTTTGCTGCCCACGAATTGGCGGTACGCCTTGAAGATGCCACCCCCAAGGTGCTGGTCACCGCCAGTTGCGGCATTGAGGTGGGCCGGGTTATCCCTTACTTGCCTATTGTCGAAAATGCGCTAGCAGAGTCTACGCACCAGCCCGAACGTGTGGTGGTGTTGGAGCGAGCTCAAGCTCCGGTCACCGTAGATTCAGACCGTTATGTTGACTGGCATGCCCTTACAGCCAGTGCAGAGCCCGCCGATTGCGTTCCTGTTGCGGCGACGGATCCTCTCTACATTCTCTATACCTCGGGCACCACCGGTAAGCCCAAAGGCGTGGTGCGCGACAACGGTGGCCATGCGGTTGCTATGACCTGGTCGATGGCTGCGGTATACGACGTTGCACCCGGTGATGTTTTTTGGGCAGCTAGCGATGTCGGCTGGGTGGTTGGTCACTCGTATATTGTGTACGCCCCGTTATTAGCCGGTTGTACGACGGTGGTGTACGAGGGCAAGCCCGTTCGAACCCCCGATGCCGGGGCTTTCTGGCGGGTTATTGAGGACTACAAGGTGAAAGTGCTGTTCACGGCCCCAACGGCTTTTCGAGCCGTGCGTAAAGAAGACCCCGAGGGAAGTCTCTTTCACCAGTACGACACTAGCAGCCTGTCGGCCCTCTATCTCGCCGGTGAGCGCCTAGATCCACCAACGTACCACTGGCTTGAGGCGCTTACCGGGCTGCCGATAGTCGACCATTGGTGGCAAACGGAAACTGGCTGGGCCATTGCCTGCAACCCTCGAGGGCTTGAATCCTTTCCACCCAAGCCCGGTTCTGCAACCAAAGCCACGCCGGGCTTTGCTGTAGCTATTCTCGATCCGGAAGGTCGGCCTATGCCCGCGGGCGAGCAGGGTGCAGTGGTGATCAAGCGGCCGCTGCCACCCGCTAGTCTGCCCACGGTTTGGGCTAATCATCAGCGTTTTGATGAAAGTTACTTTAAACCCTATCCGGGTTATTACCTGACCGGTGACGGCGGCTTTATTGACGAAGAAGGTTACGTTTTCATCATGGGTCGCACCGACGATGTCATCAATGTGGCGGGTCATCGGCTTTCCACCGGTGAGATGGAAGAGATTGTGGCGGCGCATCCGGCGGTAGCGGAGTGTGCTGTTATTGGTATTGCCGATGAGCTGAAAGGGCAGTTACCCCTTGGTCTGGTCGTACTAAAAGACGGTGCCATGATTGCGCCGGCTGAGCTCGAGGCGGCTTTAGTGGCGGCGGTCCGGGAGCAAGTAGGTGCCGTGGCCTGTTTTAAACGCGCTATCGTCGCCGAGCGCTTGCCCAAGACCCGCTCGGGCAAGATCCTGCGTGCCACCTTACGTAAGATAGCCGATGGCGAGCCATACACGGTTCCCTCCACCATTGAAGATCCCGCGGTGCTCGATGAGATAGCACAGCTATTGAGCTAAGCATCAGCCCCGTCTAGTTCCGAGGTAGTAGTTCTTGTAGCGTAGTGCTTCTAAACCCCTAAAGCACAGCGCCAACGACCAGAAAGAGGAATTTCGACCTCTCTGGTCTGTCTGCATAGTGTCCGCACGTGGCAAGGCCAAACAAAAGATTAACCGGCAGCCACTGTGCGTAGCGGTGCCCGAGACAGAGACGTCTTCGATGCGGTGCCGATAAAACCAATATCTGGAGGGAGTTCCATGAAATCCAAACTGTTCAGCAAAGTAGTGCTGGCCGGCGCTGTGGCGGCTGTGTCATTTGGCTCGCAGGCAGCTGTAGAGGTTTACAACAACGACGACACCACCGTATCCCTGGATGCGTCATTCAATGCGTTTTACGCCAACACCAGCACTGACACGACATCG
>CAJXNM010000072.1 GCA_913057135.1 uncultured Halieaceae bacterium | reverse complement strand
GACTCCACCAAATTGGGGATCAGATCGTGACGACGTTTGAGTTGTACTTCAATCTGAGCAAATGCATTCTTGTGTCGATTCGCGAGTGCGACCAGCTGGTTGTAGATTGCTACACCCCAGAGCACGGCCATAACAATGATTGCTAGTGGGATAATCATGCTTATCGTCATATTGCGCTTCCCTTCAAGCGAGTGTGTTGTCGTTTTCTCTGGTTTTAAGTTGTGGCATCGAGGCCATTCGCCCTCGTCGTTAGTAAAAGATTTTCACGCGTCTGAGTGACTTGGAGTGATAAATTAGAGCCTATGATATTCCGTAAGTCCTACCCGTTTTTTTCTAATCGAGAGCTTAGCAGAACCTGGGGCATGTCATGAGGCGAGCAGCGTCCTGCCCATGGCTAATTGGTTTGCTGTTCTGGATGAGTAGCACTCAAGTCTTTAGTGCTGTCACGCAGGACGACGAGCCTGCGAACGAAGTGTCTGTTGCTCAACCTGTTGCACTGAAGTCAATTATTCGTGCGTTGTGGCAAGAGGCCATCTTTTTTTCTGGCGTTGATGATGATCAAAAGCAGCTCGATTGGGTGCTTGACGTAAATGCCCGGATAATTTCCCCCTATCTAGATTACTGGCAGTTTTCCCGTCTACTGGATCGACTTTTAACAGGTGCTCGTGAAAAACCTAATGAGGTTCAACAGCAAGCACTGGAGCACGCACTGGCCGACACGATGTCACGTTATGTTTTTGAGGTGTTAATCGACGATGCGATAGATGGCCGTGCATTGGATGCCCTCGAAGTACTGGAAAACGAGGGAGTGCCCCATGTTCGCTTGACCGTTAGCGGGCCATTTGGTTTGCCTGTTCATGTGGCCTACGTCACTGAAGTATCGGAAGGTCAGTGGCGTGTGGTCGATATGATGGTTGCGGGCGTTCGGTACTCAGAGTGGAAAGGGCGTAGCTATAGGGAGCGAGCAAACAGCGGTGACTGGGAAACGTTACTCACCGAGCTTGAGGCTAAAAACCGCGAATTCTTCGCGCAATTTTGTGATTTTCGTCGTGGGCCCGAGGAATCGGGTGAGGTTAACGGTCAGCACAACAAACCTACACCGTTACCCCGTTATCTGGCCGCTGCCTGTCATCTGTAAGGGTGGTGCATGGTCGTAATATGGCACCTAAGGCAAGGATAATTCCACACGAGCACCTCCCAAGGGACTCGCGTTTATCGTGATATGTCCGCCGTACACGGTGACTAATTCTTGAGCGATGGCCAAGCCCAGGCCTTGCCCCTCACGACGGGAATCAGCGCGCTTACCGCGCTCGAGTAGGCTATCTCGCAAGTCGGGTGAGATGCCCTCGCCATTATCTTCCACCACAATGGTGAGTGGTGTCTCGCCAACCCCGTCAACCCGCACCGTCACAATGCTTTTACCGTATTTACAGGCGTTGTCTAAAATATTACCCAGCAGTTCAAGCAAGTCCCTTTCGTCGCCCCGGAACTTTGCGTTGTCAGGGCATGCAACTCGGATATCGATACCTCGATCGCCGTAGACCTTCTGAAGTGTTTGCTGCAAGCGTGTCAGGGCAGGTGCTACCGGTGTCCGCTGCAGCAGACGACTGTGGCCATGGGTGGCCCGCTGCAACTGCCAGGCAATGACCTCTTCCATGCGCGATAGTTGCTCATCGCACAAGCGTGCGTAGTCATGTGTATTTGGCTCGGCGCTGCGCAATACCGCAAGGGGTGTTTTCAAACTATGTGCTAAATCAGCCAGGGTATCGCGCATGCGCTGTCTGCGGCGCTGCTCTCCGTCTAACAGATTTTGCAGGTTATCGGCGAGGGGCTCGACTTCTTTAGGCCACACCCCTTCGAGACGGTATTGTTCCCCCGCTTCAATCTTGGCAATGGTCTGGGTTAAACGTCGCAGAGGCGTCAGGCTCCAGCGAACAATTACTATCTGTGCGCCCAACATGAGTAGCGCGGTGGTTCCAAGCCACAGCAGTAACTGAGCACGAAAGATGGCAATTTCCCGGTTGCGTCCTGCAGTACTCTCGGCGACGGTGAGGTACAGCACCCGCTCATCGCCCGAACTCAACTCCCAGACCACCTGATAGGTCTGGCGCAAGAGCCCCTTGAATTCGCTGGTATGGGTCTGTCCGGGTTGCAGTAGAGGTAGCCGCTCCGATAGCTGGGCTCTCGCATCATTGAAGCGAGCTGCTGACGGCGATAGCCACAGGGTTTCACCGCTTGCATCGGTGACCATGGCGTATAGCCCTGATGAGGGTTGGTTGAGTCGTGTATCCAGCTGTTGTGGCGGTACTTGGAAACCGAGGTTGATGTCGGCCTGGGCCAATAGGGCGAGTATGTGCAGTTGTAGCCGTTCAGCAGTGGCTAGCGTCAATGCCCGTTCATGGGAGCGCTCCAATGCCCAGCCTGCAGCACCCAGGCATAGGGGCAGCAGAAGGGTGGATGCCAGCAGTAAACGCAGTGTGAGGGAATGTTTCGTGGGGGTCATGCGCCCTCGCGCTCAAGGTTGAAGCGATAGCCAGCGCCTCGAATGGTTTCGATGGGTTGCAATGTACCCTCTGGGTCCAGCTTGCGACGCAATCGGCCAACAAACACTTCAAGTACATTGCTGTCCCGATCGCTATCCCTGTCGTAGAGATGGTCCAGTAGTTCGCTGCGTGACACCACCATCCCTGCCTTGTGGGCGAGATAGGCCAGCGTATTAAATTCGTAGGTCGTGAGCTCTACCGGTTGTCCATTGTGCTGGACTTGCCGGGCAGAGAAATCAATCGAGAGACCGCCGTAATGCCCTACACGGCGGCGGCGGCCCTCGACTCGGCGCAATAGCACCTGTAAGCGCGCCGAGAGTTCCTCGAGGTAGAAAGGTTTGGTGACGTAGTCGTCGGCACCGGCTTCCAATCCAGTCACCTTCTCTTGCCAATCGGCGCGAGCGGTGAGTATCAGAATAGGCATGTCCCAGCCCCGCTCGCGCCAGTGGGTAATCAACTCTATGCCCGATATATCGGGCAATCCTAGATCGACAATGGCAATGTCGCAGGGGTATTCATTGGCGAGGTAATTCGCTTCAGCCCCGTCGGCGGCGCTGTCAACAACCCAGCCCTCGTGGCGGAAATGACTCTGCAAGCGCTCTCGTAGGCGCTGATCATCCTCAACAATAAGCAGCCTCATTGTTTAATCTTCAATGGTGACAGTGGTCACTCTGCCGCCCTCGAGTAGTAAACGCACCCGGAAGCCTGCCTTGTGGGGTGTGACTGCTAGTGCCCGACCACCGTAGATCTGCTCGGCTTTGGCCGCCGCCTTGGCGGCGTCATCGTCGAGCTCGGAGGGGGCCAGTTGCTGTATCAGCGGCGTCTGTTGTTCATGCTTGTTGCCTTGGCTAATGCCTTCGGTAAGCCCGCGCAAGGCTTTAAAAAAAGCTTTGGCATCGTCATCGTCTCGGGCTTGGGTGGGCATGGCTACCCACAGGGTGATGAACAGCGATATCGACAGGATGATGACTCGGAGCACCGGCGAGCGCCTCCTACGGTGTGTCCTGCGCGCTACAACATGGGCTCCAGTCGCACGCGCACAGGGATTGTCTCTCCCGGTTCGGTCCGGGTGTGGGTTGTGTAGATGTTATCGCCGAATCGGTAGCTGACGCGATAGCCATTACTCCGTTCTCTCTCCCGCAGCTCGTACTTCACCGAGCAAACTTCTTCCGTGTCGTAATACTCTCTGTCATGGTTGCGGTAATCGCGGGTCGCGCTGTTGTGGCCCACTGCAGCACCTACCGCTGCGCCGACCCCCGTAATGAGGCCACGGTTGCTTGAATTGTGACCGATCACGCGGCCAACAGTACCGCCGACTAAACCACCGACCAGGGTTGGCATAGTGGTGCCCATACTGGGCCTGCGTTCGACGACACGGACGCGCTCGGTGCGACAGCTCTCGTAGGGAATTCGTTCGGTGACGATTTCAACCAGAGGCTGAACGGACTCCACCGGCGCATGAATGGTGGTGCTTCGGGAATCGGCCAGTGCGGCGGCAGGGATGAGGGCAAGGGCAATCATGGTCATTTTCATGGGGTATCTCCCGTATGTGGGTGCTTGTATCTACCGAATATTGCTAGCCTACAGGGAGCTAGCTGAACTCAAGCTGAATGAACTCAAGCTGAATAGGGGCCAAGATTGATGGTGTAGGATTCGGCGCCGGTTCAGCCGATTACAGGCTGACCAATGGGTACGCGTAACGATCATGGATGCAAAGCGAAAAATAGTGCACGTCGATGCGGATTGTTTTTATGCCGCCATAGAGATGCGTGATCAGCCGCGACTGAGAGACATACCTTTTGCGGTCGGGGGGCGTCCTGATGGGCGGGGCGTGCTAACGACCTGTAACTATCCTGCGCGAGCATTTGGTGTGCGTTCTGCTATGCCTACCCGTCATGCGTTGCGATTATGCCCTCAGCTTGAAGTCGGGCCCGTGAATATGCCCAAGTACCGTGACGTATCAAGGGCGATGCATAGCATCTTTAGGCGCTACACCGATCTCATTGAGCCTTTGTCCCTCGATGAGGCCTACCTGGATGTTAGTGAGGCCTCGGCTCACAGTGGCAGCGCTACTCGTATCGCTCAGGCTATTCGCTCCGCTGTTGCGGATGAACTGGGTATTACCGTGTCTGCCGGCGTTTCCTGCAATAAATTTATCGCTAAGGTGGCCTCAGATTGGCGTAAGCCGGACGGTTTAACCGTGGTAGCCCCAGATGCGATCGATGATTTTGTGGCGGAACTGGGTGTCGGCCACATACCCGGTGTCGGAAGGGTGACCGCTGAAAAATTAGCGCGGATTGGCATGGTCAGTTGCCGGGATATTCGAGGGCAGGACCCCCTTGCTCTGGTCCGTCGATTCGGGAAATTTGGGCACACACTGTGGGAGCGAGCCCATGGTCGGGACGATCGTGTGGTTAACCCGAACCGTTTGCGCAAGTCCGTCAGTGTCGAGCGCACCTTTCCCGAGGATTTATCGACCCCCGACACGTGTCTGGCGCAGCTGCCTCAGCTTATGGATTTACTCGATGCTCGCATCACGCGAGCCGATGCCGCAGGGCACATCCATAAGGCCTTTGTTAAGGTGAAATTCAACGATTTTTCCAGCACCACGGTAGAGCAAGTAAGCGCATTGCCTAGCGAGGCGGATTATCGGCAGTTACTGCTTTCAGGTATTGGTCGCAAGCCCTTACCCGTCCGATTGCTGGGTGTGGGGGTGCGGCTCCATCTTCCTAACGACCGCCAGCTACAGCTCTCCATCGAGCCCCCGCTAGCCTCATAGGGGGTCTTTAGCTTGGTGGCCTTGTTCCCTGTATTGCCCTTTGTATTGCTGCTTGTGTTGTCAATGTATTGCTAGGTATCGCCTGCAGCCACTATTCAAAGGGATTGCTGTCATTATTCATGTACAGGGAGCGCTTGGGCTTGGCAAAAATCCGCTCCAGCATGGGATCAAAGAATGACAAGGGGTAGGTTTCTGCGTCGGGGTCGAAGGCCGGTGCATCGTACTTTTCAATAAACTCCAGTGTGCGCTCGTAGCAGGGGTGATCCCGATACTGATCTCGAAGCTGTTTGTCCAACCCTAGGTACTCAAAGAAGTAGTAGCCTTGGAAGATAGCGTGATGCTTGATCATCCAATGATTTTCTTCAGAGATGTAGGGCTCTAAGATCGTGGCTGCTACATCGGCGTGGTTGGTGGGACCCAATGTATCGCCTATGTCATGTAGTAGAGCGCACACGACATACTCCTCGTCTTTACCGTCCTTGTGGGCCAGCGTGGCTGTTTGGAGGCAATGGGTAAGACGGTCGATCGCAAAGCCCCCGAAATCACCATCAAGCAACAGCAAGTGGGCTCGAATACGTCGCGGGAGGTCAGCGGCGAACTGCTTTGCCTCGCCGGCAATAATTCCCCAATCCTCGGCGGTGCCCTCTTTCATATGGTGAAACTGGGCGGTACCGGACAGTGCCTTATTCATAGTGATTCCCTTGTTATTTGTCATAGCGGGGTAGTGAAAAGAGCGCTGGTCTCACTCTAGGTGTCTGCGTTGTACCCGTCAATCGTCCTTTGTCGCCTGCCCGTTGGGCACCGTGTCAATGCCCGGTCTTAGGGACTGTGATCTAAGTCGCACGTTGCAATAAATAATTGATGGCGGATGCCCTCGATAGGGTTTTCCGGTGCTAAGTAATTGTTTTATAGGATCCTATCTGAGATTTTTATTTTGCAAAACATATTGCAATTGTAAAATAACAATGCATAATGCAAATCATTCTGATTTGTTTGTGGTGCTGTAAGAACACAGTTACCCATAGATAGCGGGTCGTAGCTGTATCTCGCGACTTAACTGGGATTGCAGTTATCGCGTCTAGCGCCAGCGTGAAACCGGCGTGAGTGGGCGCAGAGGGTAGAGAATATGAAACGGGAAAGAACGATGTTGAGGGCCTGGCTCCTGCCGTTTCTATTGTGTGGCGCAGTGGGGTCAAGCGCCGCTTTTGCGGGGAGTCTTGATTTTGATGAAACCGGAGCCGCGCTGGGTGCCGATTCGACCGTCAACTTTAACGATCAGTTCCTATCGGCAGAATACTGCGATGATGGCGAGTGTGAGCGTAGTTATATCGTGACAATGGAGCTGGATGGGCAAAAAAGTATTGTTGCGATGGTTCTTGAATTGTTGAACAACGAGACCCCCGATGTGAGGGTTGAGTATGAGTTGGCTAACGGAAGCGAGTTTGAGCTATACGATGCGAGTGCAAGCGTAAGCGAAAAGCTGGTGGTGTCATATGTGCGAAGACAGGATCATGTTTTGGATATTCGTATCGAAGGTGATCGGGGCACTAATTACAACTTGCAGGTATCAACATTGTCGACGGCACCGCTCCCGGCCACTGCATGGCTCTTGTTAAGTGCCATGGGTGGTGCGGGTTGGCTGCGTGGACGCCGGCGCCGCGTCGTTGCTAAAAGCAGCTAACACAACATCGCAGGCTACCTCTGTGGCCTGCCCAAACAAAGCCTGTGAGGCGATAGAGAGATCCCTGAGCTGATGTGAGCTTATCCCGGTGACCCTTTGGGCACCGGGATTTTTTTATTTTAATCGTGGCCTCAGCGTGACGCCGCTCACACTCTATCGGTATTGCTGTGATCAAACCCACAACTTGACTGCGTCTTCGTTGAGTCCTGTCGGGCTCAAACTTAATGTGCCTCCATACGCAGAGCGGCTCGCTACCGAGTCGTCCGAAGGAGGCAGTAATGGAGAGCAAACAAACCGGAGAGCGCATTGCGGCATCATGGCTAGTAGGCCTTGGTCTTTCTGTAGGTGTATTGTTTGCCCCAAGCAGTGTCGCTGGTGGTGTTGATCTGCTGCTAGAAGTGGGGGAGACCCTCATCGAGGAGGAAGACGGCAAAGTTCGCGATTACGAGATTGAGATCCGCCCCGAGGATACCGAAGCGACTTTTTCAATTTTGGTGGAGTTGCTGCCTGGCAGCAGGGGGTCGTTATCGGGCTTCATCTTGGAATATGAAGATGAGGATGACAACGATATCACTGTGCTCTCGGGGGGAATTGATGAGCTGCTGACCTTTACTTATGTACCGGGGACGTATGAGCGCTTAGACCTTGAGCTACTTGGCGACAGTAATTCCGACTATCGAATAACGCTCAATACAGTGCTGACGACGGTGCCAACCCCAAATGCGGCCTGGACGTTTCTTAGTGCATTGATGCTAGGTGTCGGGTTACGTCAGGGGCGTGGAATCATGGCGTGGCTGCGCAGTCGATAATAGGTTGAGATCCATTAAAAAACCCGCCTAAGCGGGTTTTTCAGATTATTGCACGGTGTGCAAACAGGACATAGAACTCAGAGTTCGATATCCACAGAGTAGGACATGACAAATTTCATCTGGTCGTTGTCATACCCGCCTTCAGCAGCACCACCCTCAACATCGGTATCGGTAATCATGAACGAGAAGCCGCCCTTCGAGATGCTGACGTTGTA
>CAJXNM010000071.1 GCA_913057135.1 uncultured Halieaceae bacterium | reverse complement strand
CGACAAACGCGAAACCGAGAAGGAACGTGACTGGCAACGCCAGAAGGCGCGCATTGTCAGAGACAATGTGAAGCAGTGACGACGTTAAGTATTCCCATCGATAAACGCCCTCACTACCCCATGCTCACGTCACTTAGAGCATCGCCCTTAACATCCAAGCGGTTTTCTCGTGAATCCGCATACGATCGGAGATGAGTGCTGCAGAGGATTCATCACCCGCTTCCTGTGCTGGACCGAGCGCTTCTCTGCATGTTTTTACCACCTGCTCGTGGCCTCTGTTGAGTATCCGTACCATCTCACTGGCCTCGGGCACGCCATCGATCTCAGGGATCGAACTCAACGCTGAAAACGCTTTATAAGTGCCGGGAGCCACTTCACCCAGTGTACGAATCCTCTCAGCAATCTCATCGACTGCCGTGGCCAACTCTGTGTAATGTTCCTCGAACATCAAGTGGAGTTCACGAAACTGAGGCCCGGTGACATTCCAGTGAAAATTATGTGTCTGTAAGTACAGGGTATAAGAGTCCGCTAACAGGCGCTTCAAACCCAGGGCGATCGTGGCTCTATCTTGTGAGGATATACCGATATCTATTTCACTCATTGTTAGTCCCTCCGTGCATTAGTTTTGGAACCCCTCGGGGTTAGTCTGATACCCGAGTGCGTGTGGCGGGATCAAACATGGTATTTAACGCATCCTGCGCCACGACACCACGCGACAACACCCGTCGGGGCGTCGTTTTACTGCTGCTATTCAGTCGCACATTGATCGATGGATCACGCAAAACGTTGATCATAGCAGCCATCGAATTTGCCGCTCCGAGACCCTTTTCTTGAGTAGTCTGGTAAGACTCATGGTGACGCAAAGGCTGGTGCATAGATGCCAGCGCTGCCTCAGCAATCGACTCAGCGGAGACCTGCATTGAGGCGGCCATCAAGAAGCTGGCGGTAGTAGCCCGGTAGAACTTGCTCATAGTAAAACCCTCTCAGTTAAGTGTTGGGGCAGCGGTTGCTGCGCCATGAGAGTCATAATGCGGCAGAGCTATTAACTAATAAAATTGATTGTTTAATAAATGGCATGCAATTTTTCCGATCAGCACTGAGTGTCACCGGTAAGCGCCACGCACCACCCAAGCATCACGATTCAAATGCCATGGCGCTTCATAGGCCTCCGTGGTATCACCCGCGTGATCCCAACCTCGACAGTGGTTTAACTCGTGCTCCAATACATGATGGGCAGTATCCGAGAGAATATGGACATCGCACCTAGCGCTACTGAAGTTAAATGTCCGTAGCGCACAAGCATTGCTGCGCAGATCACCACAGAGATCTGCCACGATGGCGGGGTCTTGGTGGTAGTGAATTTTGACATCAGCGCCCAGTGCATCGACGCAAGGTTGCACATTCGCCCTCTGGCAGCGCTGATCACCTGGTCCTAGAGGATCCACCACAGCAATGTACGCCAGCAAGCCACAACTTATGACAACCGTAAACGGAGCCAGCAAGCCCAGTCGGGATCGAGACGTTGACGCCGCGGCATGGTTCATAAGACTTGCTCACAGTGGCGGGTAACACACACAGCCTACGCCGGTCTCGCAAAAGGTGAAAGCTGCCGACGAATAGGAGAGTGTCGTACTAACCACGTACGGACAACACTAATCTGGCCGCGCCACACGCCAGCGCCATCAAGAATCCCAACAACAACGTCAAAGTGAGATCAGGGAAATAAGCCAGACTGGCCCCGTAGCTTAAGTCCATCAAGTGCGGGTAAATGACGTAACCGGTGATACTGACGATCAGCAGCATGACGCCCAGTATCCCGTTAAATAGGCGGCTCCCCATGGCGGGTGTATGACTTGCGTCGCGGAGAAGATAGAGGGTTTTAATTAGCAGCACCAATAAGCCCAAGGGTGCCATGACCGCAGACCAAATGGCCGAGCGCGCCATGACTGAGGGCTCGACCGGCACTGGTGCCCGATTGAGCGCGGCATGAACCACAGCTCTGGGCAGATCCCCCTGGGCCAATCCGCTCTGATTAGTGAGCACAACCACTGTGGTGCCTGAATCAGGCAAACATGTAGCCAGCGTGAAAAACCCCGGCGTCAGCCCCGAATGCTCAAATATACGCCCTGAGTCATGGGATTGGGTAAACCAACCATAGCCATAACCCCAGCCCTCCCAGAATGGCTTCATGCTAAAGAGTCTATCGGCCGACGCCGGTATCACCCTCGGGTCTCGAGAGCACACCGCGTCAACAAACACCGCTAAGTCAGCAACACTTGCTAGAACGGCACCCGCGCCAATCATGGTGCGATCCGGTGGATGCTTTGGCGTGGGCGCCCAGGGCATTGGCCAGCCGAACCATAGACGATAGGGGCTTGCCAAATGTTCTTCGTCAGCGGGTGCTGCAAGCACAAAGCTATGCCGCATATTAAGTGGCTCAAATATGCGCGCTTTCAGCGCCGCCTCAAAACTGCGTTGATCGAGAGTCTCGATAAGGTGTGACAAGACCACATAGTTGGCATTGGAATACTGAAAAACACCGCCAGGATCGGCAAATAACTCAACATTAGCCAGCCCACGTACGACGGCTTCTGGTCCTGACACATTTCTGTCCGCCGACACGCCCCCGTTACCGGCCAGCGTCGTCAGCCCGCTGCGATGGGTCACCAGGTGGTCAACGGTGATTTGGTTTGAACGTGCGCTGTCGGCGGTGCGAAACGCCGGTAAATAAGTGACCACCGGGGCATCAAGATTCAGTTTGCCTTCGGCTGCCATTTGCTGAATCACAAGCGCCACGAAAGCCTTGGTGATAGACCCTATTTGGAAAACCGTGTCCACGGTAACAGGCCGGTTATCGGGCCCCGCAATACCGTATCCCTTAGTAAATAGCGGTGTGCCATTCTTGAGGACGGCCACTGCCAAACCCGGCACGCCGCTCTGTTGGTGTAATCGAGTGACCGTGGCATCAAATGCTTGAGCATCAAAGGTCGTTGGCATCGCGCCAACAGCCATGGGGCTCAACAACATACCGGTGAGCAACATGGATACAAATCGGGCAAGCTGTCGAACCATGAGGACGCCCTCAGCTTACCCCCATCAAGCCATTACCATTTTGGCTCGATGGCCTGGATTGGACCGTCATCGACATCTGACAAGATCATATCCACCAAGGTTTTACTGGCCCCGTACTTAAGTCCCGCCAAAAGATGGCGCGGCTTGCCGCGCATTGGCTCACTGACCGCCTCCGCCAACGCGGGAAGCTGTTCGACACTGCCAATACCATCGACAATATTGAGTTCAAGGGCGCGAGCTGCATCGATCCGAGCGCCCGTCAACAGAGTATCGCGTACCGCCCTAGTGGACATTCGGCTCGTCACCAGAGCATTCATGCGCACAGCCAGCGTCATGCCGATATTTATCTCTGGCAGGCAAAAAAAGCCTCGGTCACTGCGCATCACCGCATAATCCGAGGCCAGTACCAGCATGGCACCCAGACCAAAAGCGTGGCCATTGACGATCGAGACAACTGGAACGGGAAAAGTCAGTAGACGAGCCGCTAAACGCATAGTGTCGACCACAAATTGGGGGAAGACATCAAGGTTGGCCATTAGATACTCAAGGTCTAGACCCTGCGAGAAGTTTTTGTCCTCACCCGTCAAATACAGGCATTCAACCGCAGGGTCGGCTTCTACCTCGTCGAGTAGTCGGTGAGCTGCCGCCAGGATATCCGGATTGAACACCCCGGTGCCTGTGAACTGAAGCGTACGTGAAACAACACCACTGCTTATAACCCCTGTCATAAACCCTGCTCCGCTCGTATTGCGTCGGTTATCCCAATGAGCACTGCCTGGAGATCGGCGTTATAGGGCGTACCGGTAGCCTTCTCTGCGTTGCTGTGTACCCCGATGACGGTATGGGTAAGCGGGTCGATGAAGATCTTCTGCCCAAAAATACCGCTGACATAGAATCGCTCATCCTTCGTTAACCACCACATAAAGCCATAGTTGGGGAGCGCGGGGGATGGGGTTGTTGATAGCGTCATCCAGCCCTCGGGCAGTACCCGCTCGCCACTTGGGAGCACACCGTCATTTAGCGCCAACACGCCCATGCGCACATAATCGAGAACGCTAGCGGCAATGCAGCAGCCCCCAGTCTCTCTGCCCTGGGGTCTATCCAGCAACCAGTAGGCGGTTGATGCCATACCCACCCCCTGCCAAAGCTTCTCATTGGCATAGGGTGTCGCGGCATTAGCCAGAGCTGCGCGTAACACTTCACCTACAAGATTGGCTTCACCCGTGTTGTAGTTAAAGCGCGCGCCAGGCTCGGCTACCCGCTCTTTTTGCGCTAGATGTGCCGTGAGTGCGACACCGTTCGCGGCACCAGCTATCGCAACATCCGATTTTGGATTTGCATAATCCTCACTCCAAGCCACCCCCGATGCCATTTGCAGCAGATGACGCAGTGTGACGCTCTCATACGCAGAGCCGCGCAAGCGAGGCAGGTAGCGCACAACGGGGTCATCAATACTATCGATATAGCCATCGTGGATTGCAGCACCAATCAACATCGATGAAATGGATTTCGTCACCGAAAAGGAAATCCAAGGGGTGTCGGCACCGTGATCGGGCGCATAATGCTCTAGCAAGATGTTGCCGTCTTGCACCACCGCCAAACCCATCAGGTCTTTGCGCTGTAAAAACTCGGCCACTGTGAATCGACGATCGCCGAAGTCGTCATCCACCGCTACATCAATGCTCTCGAGGGACGCGGGTGTAGACTGGAACGTCAATACACTGGAACCCGGTATCAGAGTTCGTGTCGGAGCGAACTGTTCAATATTTGCAAAGGTGACACGACGTTGCGCCGGGGTCTGAAATAGCGGGTTGTCGTTGACCTCACCAGACTGCAGCCCCGCACGCAGGGTTTCAACGGTAATGACGGGTGGGCTGGTTTCCGCCTGCACGGAAAGGGCAATAACTAGCCCTGTCGCGACAATAGGCAATAAAACCAAGCGATAAAAAAGTAACATGGCAGCCTCTCGTTAATGCATGTCCTGCAAATTGTTATTGTTCCCTTCAATGGCCCGCCGTATCCATCACGGACCATGAAAAGCCTTCAAATGGGAGAACCCGGCGGGATCGTCACTGGCCTACCGCTAAGGTAACCATCTCGATCCAGTAAATCGTCGATACGCGCGACCACAAATCGATGATGCGCTCGCCATGCAGCATCACGATGGCTAAGGCCATCTGCAGCCAAATCACGAATAGAGACGATAGCCTCAAGTGCTTCAGCACGCACCTGGGGCGCTGCTTGTGACTGCTCGAGTACACCAGAGAGGGCGTCTAAGGCGACGATCTGAACGCGCCGCTGCACCGCGCCATGAACACCTTTAGCACTTTTGTTCCACAGCCGGTCGATAAGTGCTGTTAACACGTCGTTGTAGCTTGGGAATTTATCGCCCATAAAAATTTGATTATTCATTCGGGCCCCTCGACGCGCGTCAACCAGTGTACTGAGGGTGAGATCGGCGGCTGTTGCCGCGCTGGCCAAGGGGTCAAACAGATAGCCCGTTTCCCGGGGGAACAACTCCCGTGTTGTAGGCATCATAGGCGGTCGAGGGGGAATAAGAGCAAGAAGATTAGCGGGCAATGTCAGCGCCTCGGGACTGAGGGTATCCAGTAGTGCATCGAGGGCGTCATATTGGCGTGTTGCCGGCACCGGCGTAGTGATTTGCTGCCCATCGCCACGCAGAGCATAGCTGAAGGTCTGCCCACCCAACACAGCCGCCGCCGCAGCCACTTGATATCGATGCATTAGGTAGGTGGGAACCAGTGCTTCTTCAATACTTGCCATCGGCTGCCCAGTGCGGATAACGGCCTCTGAAAAACGCTCTAAAACCCGAGTGCGTAAGGCCATTAAGCGGCGTAGCTCAGCGACCGGGTCGGAACCGTTATCCCACAGGCTCGCCAATGGATGGGCAGGCCCCGCACTCGCTCTGCGACCCGCCCTGGCGTGTCGATCGGCGATGAAGTGAAGACCCATTTCAAGCGTGTCATCGATGATGTCAGCGCGGGCAGCTTGGGCATCAACGTCTTTTGGAAAATCCTGATAGCCCCAAAGAATAGCGCGCTTGTCCCAGTCACCAATACCGGTCGCATAGGCATCGGACACATCAATAAGCCCCTCGTCTGTGAGGGTCACATAGGGGTGAGGGTAATCCATGACCGAGGCACGATCGTCGCCACTTGCGGCAAAATTATGCTCAAGGCCCAGGGTGTGGCCGACCTCGTGGACAGCCAACTGGCGCAGACGCGCCAGTGCAAACGCTTGCGCCTCAGCGACACCGTCGGATTCCTGTCCATAGGGTGCTAATAAGCCCTCAGCCAGTAGCAGATCCTGTCTTACCCGCAGCGATCCGAGGGATACGTGACCTTTAAGGATCTCCTGCGTTCTAGGGTCACGCACACTCATGCCATAAGACCAACCGCGGGTTGAGCGATGAACCCACTGGATCACGTTGTAGCGAATATCCATGGGATCGGCGCCTTCAGGCAGTAGCTTGACCTGGAAAGCGTCGATATAGCCTGCGGCCTCAAAGGCTTGATTCCACCAAGACGCGCCCTCTACCAGGGCAGAGCGTATGGGTTCCGGTACGCCGGGATCCACGTAATAAACAATAGGCTCGACGGCTTCACTGCGCTCCGCAGAGGGGTCTTTTTTCTGAAGGCGGTGTCGGCGAGCAAACGCTTTTGCTAGGGGTTCGCCAATTGGCGTTGCGTAGTCATACACAAGATCGCTGTCGTCGGCATCGATGTAACCGGCACGTGGATCATAGGGAAGCGGGCTGTAACTCTCGTCAGGCAAGCGTACAAACGAGTGGTGGGTGTGCACAGTAACAGCACTTGCACGGGGTGCTACTGTGGCCAAGATATCGCCCTTGGGTCGGCCCGTGTAAGTTAGCAGCGCATCGATTTCCGTATTATCCACAAACCCTTTGGTGCGCTCGCGGTTAATGACCGACCTGGTGTCGTCAATTTTATAGTCGCCCTCACCTCTGCCACTGAGAAGTGCCGTCAAATCGGTAGCGTCACTCAAAGCAAGGGATGTGAGGTCGATGAAAACGCCATCATCCCCCTCGGAGACAAGGTCAAATCCCCACAAAACCGAGGACGCAAATGCCTCACGTACAGCTGCACGCTCTGGAGCGCTGGAGGAATTGGCGATATAGCGAGTGTTAAAGGCCTCAAGCAACACCCGCTGGCCCACTTGACGGAACTGCACCAGCTGCGTGTCACTCAGCCGACCGCGGTCTAAGCCTAAATCATTCGAGCCAACGCCTTGGGACAGGGCGGTGTAGTAGATGAAAGGCTCAGTAATGCCGGCGATATTGGCGTACAAGCGACCGTCATGGGCATCCCACAAGAGTGGCATGAACCCCGGTAAAACCTCAGCACGCTCTTTTATATCTTCAAACTCGTCAGCTAAAGCCGTCGTTATCGAAGCGCTTAACATCACGCCAATGAGTACTAGTGCTTGAGAGGCAGATCGTAAAGTAGCCAGCATTCTTGAGGTCTCTTGTGAGTTATTCAGTAACGGCATTGGTCAATGCTCGGTGGCAAGCTAAGGGTGGTGTGACTTGAGTCACACTTAAAATGGACCACCACCGTGCGACAGTATGCCAAATACGATATACTATGCGATCGCTTTTTGGGGGCGTTACGGATTCGACGGCGGTAACGAAACCTGAGGTGCATGCCGTGATGGCAGCGAATCACGTTAATCCAAAGCTGTAATGTAATAGTTGCCAACGACGACAACTACGCTCTAGCGGCTTAAACCCCGCTAGCGGTCTATAGCAAGGTGCCAGTACCGCGCTAACGACTGTCATATAGAACTGGACCGCAGTGGCTTATGTCTCGGGAGACACTGTCAAATTTAACGAGACTCGCGGATAACGTCCTGCCCGTTGGGCTGTTATCGGCTAAATCAATTAACGGAATCTAAGCATGTAGAGCCAACGGCAGAGTGCTGGCGGACGCGGGTTCAACTCCCGCCGCCTCCACCAAAACCAGAAAAGGGTCGCCCGCAGGGTGGCCCTTTTTTTGGTTTTAACGGCTGTGACAGCTGAACCCGCGCCCGAAGGGAAGGGTCGCCGCAGCGCAGCGTAGGCGTGCGAAGCCGGACGAAGGCCGGCGTAGCTCTAACTCCCGCCGCCTCCACCAAAATCATAAAAGGGTCGCCCGTAGGGTGGCCCTTTTTTGGTTTTAACGGCTGTGACAGCTGAACTCGCGCCCGAAGGGAAGGGTCGCCAAATTCAAAACGGAATCAGCGTAAAACCCTCATGCTGTAACCGCACGTGGGCCGACATCGCTGACAAGGCCATGATGACATCG
>CAJXNM010000070.1 GCA_913057135.1 uncultured Halieaceae bacterium | reverse complement strand
AAGAGCCCTAGAACGCGCGCTATTGTCATTTATCCCATGAATGCCCTGGCCAATAGTCAGCTTGAGGAACTAGACAAGTTCCTCTTTGGGTACCCAGAGGGGCAGAAACCGTTCACTGTCGCGCGATACACAGGGCAAGAGGCAAAATCCGAGCGAGAGGCCTTGGCTGCCAGTCCGCCGGATATTTTGCTGACTAATTTCATGATGCTTGAGTTGATTCTGACCCGCTATGATGAGGTCGATCGACGCGTTGTCTCCAACTGTGAGGGGTTAGAGTTTCTGGTGCTCGATGAGCTACACACCTACCGGGGCCGTCAAGGTGCAGACGTGGCCATGTTGGTGCGCCGACTTCGAGAACGTCTGTTAGCAGATGAGCTTATCTGTATTGGCACATCAGCCACAATGTCGAGCACGGGTAGTTTGGAGGACAGAAACAGGACAGTAGCGGGGGTTGCCAGCAAGTTGTTCGGTGCCAACATTACTGAGCTTGATGTGATCGGTGAAACGCTTGATCGAGTTACCGATCAATCTATAGCTTACCCTGTGCCGGCCAGTGAATTGGCAAATGCGGTTTCGCGCAGTGAATTTGTTTGGCCAGATTATGAAGCGTTTTGTGCAGATCCTTTATCTATCTGGGTCGAGTTAAACCTTGGTATTGAGCTTCCCAGTGATGGTGAGCCACCACGTCGCGCCAAGCCAATGACCCTTCAAAATGCAAGTGAAAAATTGGCTCGGGACGCCGATTGCGAAATAGCTGTGGCGAAAGTTGCATTAGAGAAGTTTCTAGTTGCAGCACATGACATTCGGACACCCCAAGGACGCCCGCCATTTGCTTTTAAGTTGCATCAATTCATAAGTGGTCCAGGTAAAGTACTTGTTACGCTTGAGCCTGAAGGAACCCGTCACGTTACTTTAGATGCACAGCGATTTGCGCCCGGGCGTCAGGATGAGGGTGTGCTTCTATACTCGGCGCACTTTTGCCGTGATTGCGGCCAGGAGTACTTACCGGTCTGGCAATCTAAGGGCAACATCACAACATACAGACCCCGAGAAATCGACGAAATTACGAACGATGACAATGAAGAAGTGCAATTCGGTTTCCTCTGTGCGGTAACGCCTGGGTTGATCTACCGTGGTGATATTGAAGACCTACCAGAGACGTGGTTAGACCTAAAACGTGACACTCCCAAGGTCAAGCAGACTTACAAAAAGGCCGTGCCATACGAGGTTAGTGTTGATGTACAAGGCAATGAGGGGCGGGGAGAGTCGTTTTGGTATGTCCCCGGGAAATTCCGCTTTTGCCTAAGCTGCGGCCAATCGCACGAAGTGCATGGAAAAGACATTAACCGCCTGTCTAGTCTCTCAGGTGAGGGGCGTTCCTCTGCTACCACTATCCTAACGCTTAGTGCCTTGCGCCAACTATTTGAAGGCCCGGAGCCTGCGCCTGGTCAAACCGACCCTCGAAAGCTTCTCGGGTTTACCGACAACCGGCAGGATGCAGCTTTACAGGCTGGACATTTCAATGACTTTATTTTTTTGTTGACCCTTCGCGCTGGTCTTGTTAAAGCACTTCAAGACAACCATGGGATGCTAAGCGAAGAGTATCTGTCTGATGCAGTTTTCAGAGCCTTGGGCTTTGACAAAACCGATCAAGCCACACTGGTTGAATATCTACGCACGCCAAAACTCATGGGTCTTGCCCGTCAAGAGGCTCAGCGTACGCTGCGATACATCATCGGCTACAGATTGATACGAGACCTTCGTAAAGGCTGGCGTTTTAACAACCCAAACCTAGACCAATTGGGATTATTGAGCCTTAACTACCGCGGCCTTGAAGAGTTTTGTGCAGATACAGAGGCGTTTAGCAATAGCGAGGCGCTTAGCAAACTAACGGTGCCGCAGAGGTCAAAGTTGTGTCACTTGATCTTTGATGCCATGCGGCGTGGGTTGTGTCTTGAGTCCCGTTACCTCGATCCCGTCGAGCAAGACAAAGCTAAAACCAACGCATTTACCTACTTGAATGAACGCTGGGCTATTTCCCCTGATGAGAAGCTTGAAACAGCTAGGTACTTGATACTGGGCAAGCGTCCAGAAACGAAAGGCAGGCGTGGACCTGAGTTTGTAACTGGAGGACCAAGGTCGCGTCTTCTGCGGGATATAAAGACAGCCGCATTTTGGAAGCAGTCTGCTTTTGCGGCACAAATAGCCGCTTGGAAAGAAACGGACTGGGTCGTTTTTATCGAGGGAATTCTAAAAGCAGCACTCAATTATGGATACGTGCAGAAGCACCCGATTGACCAACATGTGGTTGGCTGGCGTTTGAATGCGGCTGCGCTAGAGTGGTGTTACACGGATGATGTCCCAATCGCGGACGACTCTCGCGTCAATCTCTTCTTTCGTACGCTATACCTCAGCATGGCGGATTTGCTTAGGCAGCAAGCACACCCACTATTTGAATTTGAGGCCCAAGAGCACACGGCTCAGGTAGATGCCGCAAGGCGTCAATTGCTAGAGCAACGTTTTCGTTACACGGACAAAGACCGCAAGGATTGGGCAGAGATAGAAGCCCATGACACCCCTCTTGAGCGCCTGCCGATTATGTTCTGCTCTCCGACAATGGAGCTAGGCGTTGATATTTCTTCGCTGAACACGGTGTATTTACGAAATGTGCCGCCAACCCCCGCAAACTATGCACAAAGAAGTGGGCGAGCTGGCCGATCAGGCCAGCCTGCTTTGGTGATCACCTATTGCGCGTCACAAAGTCCGCATGACCAGTGGTTCTTCCATCACGCCAACGAGATGGTTCACGGGGTTGTGCGGGCTCCCACACTAGACTTGGCCAATCAGGACCTTGTTGAGAGTCATCTTCAGGCCGTATGGCTGGCAAGTACGCATACTGCTCTTGATGTCAGTATCGCGCCGATGCTGAACTTGGATCTGCCTGACAAGCCGCTCATTGATACCTATCGCGACGCCTTAAATGATCCGGCAGCGATGGAAAGGGCGCAAGCTAGCGCGGCACGAGTGATTGCTCAGTTAAAGCAGGAACTGGCTGGCAGTAGCATGGGGAAACCAGAGTTTACGCATAGAGTCATAGCCCGTGCGCCTCAGGCGTTTGTCGCTGCGCTCGATCGCTGGCGAATCTTATTTGACGCGACTCGTACCCAAATGAATATGGCCGATCAAGTGGTCAAGAGTCACACGACTTCTGCTAGTGAGCGAAAGAATGCTCAGCGCCGCTACAGTGATGCGGCCAGGCAATATGACGTGTTGTTAAGGGGGGGCAGCAGCCAGAACGACTTCTATACCTATCGATACCTCGCAAGCCAAGGGTTCTTGCCGGGTTACAACTTTCCCCGCCTGCCCCTGATGGCATGGATCCCTGCCCGTGGGGGTTCATCAGCCAATAGGCAGGATGACGAGGGCAGTATGGTGAGCCGCCCGCGGTTTTTGGCGCTTGCTGAGTTTGGACCCCGCAGCCTAATCTATCATCAGGGAAGAATGTACCGGGTGGTGCGTGCGAAACTGAATGCCGGTAACGTTGACCATATTTCTGGGAATAACCAGCTGGCAACGATATCCTCACTTGTATGCAGTCAGTGTGGGTATGGGCACCTGAGCCAGGCAGACGGTGAGCAGCTAACAGTTGATTGTTGCGAGAATTGTGATGCCCCGTTGACCGAGCATGATTGGGTTAAGGAGTTGTATCGCATCGAAACGGTTGAGACAGTCGCTGTGGAGCGTATCTCGATTAATGACGAAGACCGCCAACGTCAGGGTTTTGATTTGCAAACGACGTATCGGTTTTTGCCGGGCCCGGACGGCGCTCCTCAAAAGGAAAAGGCTGTGGTTCGGCATGCCGAGGAGGTTTTGGCTGAACTGACCTACGCACAGGCGGCACGATTATGGCGCATCAATCGTGGGTGGCGCCGAAGAAAAAACAAGAAGTTACTCGGGTTCTACATTAATCCCGTTACTGGCATGTGGAGCAAGCAAGATGAGCCAGGCGCCGAAGATGACGATGGTTCTGATGAAGGGTTGCTCGAGAGAGTCCCTAATCAACGGATTGTTCCATTTGTCGAGGATCACCGGAACGTTCTGATATTGGCTCCAGCTTGTCCTCTGTCCGTTGAAGCCATGGCGACATTACAGGCAGCGCTTAAGCGTGGCATTGAAATGAGCTTCCAAATAGAGGAGTCCGAACTAGTCTCGGAACCCTTGCCAAACTTGGATGAGCGCCGTGCATTGCTTTTCTATGAAGCCGCCGAAGGCGGCGCAGGCGTTTTAACCCGAATTGCCAGCGACCCAAAGAGCTTGGCACAGGTAGCCAGTAATGCCCTCAAGCTCATGCACCATGATGAGCCAGAAGGAGCTTGGGAAGTGCAAGCACTGCCTGAGCTAGAGCAGGTGGACCAGCACGGACACCGTATTTGTGAAGCAGGCTGTTACCAATGCTTACTGTCTTACTTTAATCAACCGGACCACCAAAATATTAATCGCCGTAATGAGGATGTACTCAAGTTACTGGTGGCGCTTGCAAATGCCGAGGTGACACCGCAGGCACCTATGAACTCACCATCGAGCGATGACAACGATGATGAGTTGCTCGCCAGTTGGTTACAGGAACTTGACCTCAGAGGGTTGATGCGGCCAGATGAGGTGCAGGTGTCCGTCAATGCAGGTGCTGCTGTGGCTGCTGGGCGATTCGATTTGACGCGGGCACTGGTGTTTCTCCAGCCGATCAATGAGGAGGTTGCTAATTTGTTGTGTGACAAGGGCTGGCAAGTCATAGACATGTCTGACCCTGATCAGTGGGGCGTACAACTTGATGCTCATCCAGATGTATTCGTCCGGAACCAAACCGCAAATGAGAGTTAAGAATGCCTCAGCTTGAACAAGACTTTATGCCAGGTAATTTAGTACGAGCCCGCGGTCGCGAATGGGTTGTGCAAAGCGAATCGCGACGCGATTGGCTGCGATTGAGACCAATGGGTGGTTCAGATGAGGATATTGTTTCACTGATCCCTGATCTCGAATTACAACCGGTTGAGCCTGCAACCTTTCCTTGGCCTGATGTGTCTCAGGCGGGGAATCATGCCGCGGCTTTACTCTTACGTGATGCACTGCGCCTGAAGCTCAGGGCAGGTGGAGGTCCATTTCGCTCATTTGGCAATATCGCTGTCGAACCACGCGGATATCAGTTAGTACCCCTGCTGATGGCATTGCGGTTGACGACGGTGAGACTGCTAATCGCAGATGACGTCGGTATTGGAAAAACCATTGAGGCAGCGCTAATAGCACGCGAGCTGATCGACCGGGGTGAAATCGCTAGACTTGCCGTTTTGTGCCCGCCGCACCTGGTGGAGCAGTGGCAAACAGAATTGGAAAGTCGTTTCAACCTTCAGGCCGTGGCGTTGACATCTGCCTCGGCGTCTCGCATCGAACGAGATCTGCCGCATGGAGTTAGCTTGTTTGACCACTACCCTGTGGTGGTGGTCAGTTTGGATTACATCAAAAGCGAGCGACACCGGGAGCACTTCCTAACCATTGCGCCGGAGTGTGTGATTGTTGATGAAGCACATACCTGTGCAAGCAGTGGGGCGGGCAAACAACTGCGTTTTGAGTTGTTACAGCGATTGGTGCAAGATTCAGAGCGCCATCTAATCATGTTGACCGCGACACCACACTCGGGTGATGAGACAGCTTTTTACAACTTGTTGTCTTTGTTAGATCCGCGATTCGTGGCCTTACAGCAGAAAACTTCAGCAAATGATCCTCTGCGCCAGGAGCTGGCCAGACATTTTGTGCAAAGACGCCGTAAAGATATTGTTGAGTGGCAGGCAGAGACTGGAGATGGGCGCGGGTTTCCGCGCCGCATGAAAACAGAGGTCACGTATCAGCTTAGTGGTCAATGGGGCTCTTTTTTTGATGCCGTACAGGTCTATTGCCGGGAGCTAGCAGAGAGCATCGAGCGTGAAGGTCAGGGCGGCGGGCGTTTGATTTGGTATGCCACATTAGCTTTGTTACGTTGCGTGGCCTCATCGCCAGCGGCAGCAGTCAAAGCGCTTACGACACGGCTCGAGGGTGAGATCCAAGAAGAGGAGTTGCTTAGCGATGAGCGACTAAATGACGGTGATGCGGCGGATCTGGCCGGTAATGATCTAGAACCGCCAGCTAAATTGGAAGAGACAAGCCAATTACAAGAGCTTATTGCCCAAGCCCAACGGCTATCTGGTGCAGACGGCGACCCCAAGTTGGCGTCCCTGATTCGCCACCTAAAGACATTAGTAAAAGATGGCTATCACCCGGTGGTGTTTTGTCGCTATATCGCGACAGCACAGTATGTGGCCGAACATTTGCGCAGCGCTTTCCCGAAAGCCACCATTGAAGCAATCACTGGGGAATATAGCCCCGAAGAGCGGCGCGAGCGTGTCGAGGGTATGGCTGAGGCTGAAACACGGATATTGGTCGCTACTGACTGCTTGTCTGAGGGGATCAATCTGCAGCATTTGTTCACGGCAGTCGTGCATTACGACCTGGCGTGGAACCCGACTCGTCACGAGCAGCGAGAGGGCCGGGTTGACCGATTCGGTCAACAAGCCGCTGATGTTCGGTGCACGATGCTTTATGGACAAGATAATCCCATTGATGGGTTTGTCTTGAACGTGATTCTGCGCAAAGGTGAAACGATTCAGCGAGAGCTTGGCGTGCTGGTACCGATGCCAGAGGATGAAGCCCGGATCAGCCAAGCGCTCGTCAAAGCGGCTTTGATGGGCCGCGGTGCCGCACCTCAGCCGGCGCAGGGAAATCTCGATTTCGGTGAGGCGCAGGATATTCTTGAGCCGCTACAAGAGAAGTGGCGCGATGCGCTAGACAAAGCCAAAGCCAATCGCACGGTTTTTGCGCAACGCCGTATTCATCCAAATGAAGTGTTGCCCGAATGGGAAAAGCAGCAAGAGGCGCTAGGTACACAGCAGGACGTGCAGCGTTTTGTATTGAGTGCATGCGCGCGGTTAAATGCACCTCTAGAGCCCACTCAAAATCGATGCTATCGATTTGTGCCGCAACATCTACCCGATGGTCTACGCCAGCGTCTGGCTGATGAAGGTATCTCCGAGCCATTGCTGCTGAACTTCAACGAATTGCATCGTAGTCATCCTTTGGTCAGCATACTAGCTGACCATCTACTCGAAGCTAGTTTATCGGGCGAGCAGGCGGTTGCAGCCCGTTGTGCGGCGACGATCACAGATGACGTCGATCTGGTGACCACGCTGTACCTACTGCGTGTGCGTCATCAGTTGGGGTACGTACGCCGCCGAGAGCCGTTTCAAATGATGGCAGAGGAAACCGTGGCCCTGGGTGTCTCTGGCCGCAGCAACCCACAGTGGCTAGAAGGTGAAGACGTGGCGCGTTTGCTGGATTGTCAGCCTAGCGGTAACCCGCCAGCACATACCGTCGCACGAGAGATCGAAACGGCACTCGATTTTCTGAAGAGCCACCCGCAAAAGCTAGAAGAATTGGCTAAGCAGCGTTCCGCCGTTCTTCTGGCTGATCATCAGCGCGTACGACAAGCGGCGCGCGATGTAGGTCAGTACAGCGTGAGCCCATGCCTTCCTGTTGATGTTATTGGTGTGTATGTGTTGTTGCCTGCCTCACTGTGAGCGGCGGTCTCTAGGAATATCAAGATGAAGAAAGTACGTAAGACGCAGACTGCCCTCAGCTTACCCACCCTCACGCTAGAGGGTGGGTTGTTTTTACCTGATCAGCTGGAAAAGGCGGCACAAGGTACGGCTCAGTGGCAAACAGAGGGCGACTACGGCACGCCCAAGGGCCTCAAGTTAAAAGATGATTACAGTCGCTCTTTTCAAATTGCATGCGCGCAGTGGAAGTACTTTGCTGAGCAGCTCGAACGATCAGATATCGATGCAGCGGCCCTTACCCGGGGATTTGTGCAGGATTTACTGCGTGATGCATTCGGTTACGCCGACTTGGAGTCATGCAACGGTGTTCAGGTAGGCGAGCGGTCTTACCCTGTCAGTTTCCTAGCTGGCCGCGTGCCTGTGGTGGTTGCACCACACACGCTGGCTTTGACTGATACAGACCCTCAATTCGCGATCACGGGCTCTGGGGCTAGGAAAAAATCCGCTTTCATGCTCCTTCAAGAGTTGCTCAACGCTAGCGCCGATCATCTTTGGGGCATCGTATGTAACGGTAAAACCCTTCGGCTTTTGCGAGATACGGACACACTCACACGCCCAAGTTTTCTCGAGATCGATCTAGCGGACCTATTAGGTGGCGCCCGCTACGCTGAGTTTGCGACTGTTTGGCGTCTGCTGCACGCTAGCCGGTCAACCGGTGTGCCAACTGAATGTGTTTGGGAAAAATGGCGTGCCACCGGCAAGGAGGAGGGTACTCGCGTACGTGATGGCTTGCGACTTGGTGTAACGGAGGCATTACTGACACTCGGTGAAGGATTTATTCAGCATCCAGCCAACGATGCCTTGCGTGGGCAGTTAAATGACGGCAGCTTGAGCCAAGACGCTTATTTCCAACAACTGCTGCGCCTAATCTACAGACTGATATTTCTCTTTAGTGTGGAAGAGAGAGGCTTGTTGCATCCGCG
>CAJXNM010000069.1 GCA_913057135.1 uncultured Halieaceae bacterium | reverse complement strand
GTGTTCCTGATAGGCCGCACGCGCTTGTCGCTCTTGTCGAAGCATATGACGCCGAAGTTCCATTTGATCGACGGCTAATTTAGCGAGCTGCTCAAGGGCTTTGGTTTGCCGATCGGTTGGATATTTTGGGGTGCTATCGAGGACACACAGGGTGCCCAGCGCAAGATCATCCGGTGTCACCAAGGGGGCACCCGCGTAGAAGCGAATGGGATTCTCGGGCATTGTCACCAAGGGGTTGTCGCGGAACCGGGAGTCTAGACGTGCATCGGACACCACCATCACCGACCGCCCAATGATCGCATGACCACAAAAGGAAATAGATCGTGGCGTCTCCTCTGCATCCATATTGTGTCGGGCCGCAAACCATTGCCGGTCAGCGTCGACGAGGGAAATGAGCCCAGTCCGGGCACCAAATAACTGGGCCGCGAGTTCAGCTAGGCCTTCGAACAAGTGATGATGGTCCTCGTCCAGTATTTCGAGTTCGTAAAGTGCTTCCAGTCGTGCCGTCTCGTTACGTGGTGTTACCGGCTGACGCATATTGACCGCTCCAGAAAGGCAGTGATGTTATTAATCGTTATCATTACTATCGTCGCGCTTATTATGCCTTAACAAGCTTAAAACACGAGCTCCGCTGAGAAATCACGCACCCATTGCATCACCTGTTCGCGGTTACGTTATCAGGGTGTGGCCTCTATCACAGGGATTTACCATTGGTTATTCCGAACAGTCTGTTCTTCAGACGTACCCCACACACTTGGAGTAGTGCCATGACCTCGATAAAAACCACCTCGTCGCTTTTCATTGTGGCACTTGCTATGGCCGGCTTAACGGGCGCGGTGTCGGCTGATGAGCGCTTATCGAAGGCGGGTGTAGAGCCTGTTGTGGTCGAGCAAGCCACGCTGCTGCGCGATAACGCGCTAAAAGGCACTCGCGCCTATCAGTGGGTAGAGAGTCTTACCACGGAGGTGGGGCCGCGCTTGGCGGGCACCGAGGGAGAAGCGAGAGCCCGCGACTGGGCAACGACCAAACTCGGTGACCTGAGCTTTAAGCATGTTCGTACGGAGCCGTTCACGATTGAGGGTTGGGAGCGAGGTGAGGAGCGCGCCGCCGTTACTCAGCCATTCCCTCAGCCGCTCAGTATTACTGCCCTCGGCGGCTCGGTAGCCACGGGTGCACAGGGGATAGAGGCGCCGGTAGTGCTGTTTGAGAATTTAACAGCCCTTGAGCGCGCCCCTGCGGGCAGTTTGGACGGCAAAATTGCGTATGTTGGCCACGCTATGCGTGCAACCCAAGATGGGTCTCACTACGGTTATTTTGGACGCCTGCGACGTCAGGGGGCCAGCATTGCTGCAAGCAAGGGCGCGGTCGGGCTACTTATACGCTCCATAGGGACCGACAGTCACCGCATGCCTCACACCGGATCGATGCGTTATGCGGATGACATTCCCCGTATCCCCGCTGCGGCTTTGTCAAACCCCGACGCCGACCAGATCGAGCGGATTGCCAGCCGAGGTGAGCCCATAAAGGTTGCCATGACCCTAACCCCGCGCTTCACCGGTGAAGTCCCCAGTGCCAACGTTATTGCTGACATTGTGGGCACTGAGTTTCCCGATGAGTATGTTGTTATTGGAGGGCATCTGGACGCCTGGGATTTGGCGACTGGCGCGATCGATGACGGTGCAGGTGTGGCTATTACCCTAGAGACCGCGAGGCGTATTTTGGCGTCTGGGCTAAAACCGCGTAGAACCATCCGGCTGATACTCTGGGGGGCGGAAGAGGTGGGGCTGCTCGGTGGTTACGCCTACAGAGAGCGCCATCAAGCCAATCTTCGACAACATGTCGCAGCCACCGAGAGTGACTTTGGAGCCGGCCGAGCTTGGCAACTGACCAGCCGTGTTGACGACCAGGCGCGTCCATTGGTTGATCTTATTGCAGAGCTTGTGGAGCCTTTAGGTATTGCGCCGGGCGCCACCGATGCGGCCAATGCAGGTCCCGATCTGTACCCGATGATTCAGGCCGGAATGCCTGGCTTTAGATTTGTTCAGAACGGGCAAGATTATTTCGACTTACACCACACACCCGACGATACCCTCGATAAGATTGAGGCGGCCGACTTAGATCAAAATGTTGCAGCGTTTTTGGTGTTTACCTGGCTTGCAGCGAACAGTGATATCAACGATTGGGGTTGGCAATCGGTTGCCGCCGATTAACGATTTTTCTGAGTAGGGCAGCGGAAGCGCCCCACCTCGAAGCCCCGACGCTGCCGATGTTTGGTCGAACGCCCGCTGACCCGGGCACGCCATAGCCGAAATGAGGCGGGTTTCATTTCACGCCGCATGAGCGCGATGGTTTCGCTCTCCGACAGGTCATAGCACGATTTAATGGCCTCAAAGGGTGTTCGATCTTCCCATGCCATCTCGACAATTCGGCTGATATCGCTGGATTTGAGGTTTGCGTACATCGTCGGGCTTCGGTTTTGACTATGCTCCTACCTTAGCGAAAGTGGGTTTAACAATGAAAGTAGCGGTTATCGTAACTGGCGGCACTATTGCGGCCACCCGGGAGGAAAGCGGTGTTGGGCTCTACGCCCCTCGGTGCGGTACAGAGCTCTTGGCTGTAACCGCCCAGTTGGGCAGCTCCCACGGCTACACGGTCACTCTGGAGCGCTGGCAAGACGCTGGCGGCCAGGAGCTCCCGTTAGTGGATTCCTGTGAAATCAACGGCAGTCATTGGGTGTTGTTATCGGCACAAATAGACCGATTGCTGGGTGATCATGCCGGTGTGGTGGTGCTCCACGGCACCGATACCCTGGCGTATACAGCCGCAGCGCTGTCCATGCTTGAGCCAAAACGGGCGGGTAACGTAGTGGTTACCGGGGCCCAGATTCCGCTGGTAGAGCCTGGCACTGACGCCGTCGATAATCTCCGCTTGGCGCTCGATACGGCAGCTGGGCAGTATGGCCAGTTTGCCGGTGACACCCTGGTCGCCTTCGGCGGCAGACTGTTGCGTGGTGTGGTGGCCAGTAAACACTCTACTCGGTCTTTCGCAGGTTTTCGAAGTTGGCGCTGCCCCGAGTTTCTATGTGATGCCAGCGCCGACGACGTGGCGGAGGTCAATCGATGCTGGCAGCGAAGTCGCGCGTCATCTAGCGAAAAAACCATGAAATTACAGGGTTTTGTACCCGGTCTCCTACACGTAAAGGCTTCTCCGGGGATGCCCATTTAGCCTATGAGCCAATGGCTATTGCCAGCCGCGGCGGCCGGTAATGTCGATGGGGTGGTGATTGACTTATTTGGGGGTGGCTCGGCTCCCTCTGCACACGCGCTGGCTACACTGGCCAACGAACTTGGTGAGCAACAAGTGCCGGTACTAGCGGTATCAGCCTGTCCAGATGGCGCCATTGACTGGCAGCGCTACGAGGCGACAGCACCACTTGGGACGTCATTGCTCATTGACGGTGGTGCCCTGACGCCAGAATGTGCTGTGATCGAGTTAATGGGCTTACTTCAGCAAACCCGAAACATTCACACTATTCGAGCCCAGATGGGGGAATCCATTGCAGGGGAGGGGGTCGTAACTGAGCTCACCTAGACCCCATAACCTTAGCTGCGAACCCTGATTGTTATGCGAGCAGCTGCTCGAGCAACAAAGCGTGCCGAAGGTTGTTGATCAAACTGCTTGATAAACGGAGACCGGATTATGACTGATGCTGCTCAATTCAATGCCCTGTCGGAGGGCCTATTGCCGTCTGTGTTGGGAGTTCAAGTAACCGACGTTGGTGAGCGAGAGGTCAAGGCGACGATAGAGCTTAAGCCATTCCACATGGCGCCGAATGGCTTTCTTCACGCGGCCACGGTATTAGGCTTGGCTGACACTGCTTGCGGCTATGGCTGCACCGCGAATTTACCCGAGGGTGCAGAGAGCTTTACCACCGTAGAGCTTAAGTCAAATCATTTGGGCACGGCACGCCAGGGAACCATCACCTGCGTTGCAACTGCGGAACACATGGGACGTACGACGCAGGTGTGGGATGCTATTGTCAGTCATGAGCAAACGGGTAAAACCATCGCATTGTTTCGATGTACCCAAATGATTCTTTATCCCCGGAAGCGGTAACGCTACCGAGGCTCACTGTGTAATAACCGACGGCTGCTATGGATGATGAGTTGAATAAATTGTCGACCGATACCGCGGCGACCAACCGGTGGCAGCGCGCTAGAGGTTGGCTGCTGAATGCAGTGCTCTTGGTTGCTCTTGGCTGGGGTATGCATGTGTGGCAAACCCGAGACATGCTGGATCAAGCGGAATCGGTGGCGCCTTTTCAAACAGTTCTTCTCTCTGGAGAGGCTGGTCTGGTTGCCCCCGATGCGTCGCGTAAAACGGTTTTGTATTTTTTTGCACCGTGGTGTGGCATCTGCCGGGCCAGCATGGGAAACCTTAGCAGTCTCGATCCGGCGCAGATCCAAGTTGTTGTCATCGCGCTAGACTACGATAGCCGTGATGAAGTGCAGCAGTTTATGGACGATATTGGTATCGACATACCGGTGCATTTGGGCACCCCGGCGACGCGGGATTTCTTTCGCATCACCGCCTACCCCAGCTACTACGTTTTAGACACCGACTTTCGGATTATCGGAAAGTCGGTGGGCTACTCTACTGCTCTGGGTTTGTCGCTCCGCACTTAAGAACGCTACTCCACGGTCTGTGACTGCAGGGTAACGCTATCGGGTTGTGTCCAGAGCCCGCCCCAAAGCGAGCCTTCGTTCAGAACATAAATGGCGTCTTGATCCAATACCACGCGGGTATCGTCGCCCACCGCTTGGGCACCTTGTAGTAACACCGTTCCCCCGGAGCGCAACAAGGCACTCCCCGGATTGGTTTTGCCGGTGATTTCAAATAGCCCAATATATGCTTCCTGACGATAACCGTCGGGGGTATTTCCCCCAGCGCTGAAGGGCAGTGTGAAACGGTCACTGTCATTACCTGCTAAATAGGTAAAGGCATACCGGTTGTACTGTGCCGGGCTGTAACTAAACGAGCGATCCGCACCCAGGACAAAGCTTCCTAGGGAAATAGGCTGGCTAGGTTCTTCAATATTGAAGAGTTCGACCTTGCTGTAGCCGGTGCCAGTCCCTCCAACGCCAAGTAACAGATCGCTACTGACCGGATGCAGTAGATCTGAAAAACCCGGCACCTCGAGACTCCCCGCAATGAAGGGCGCTTCTGGGTCGCTTAAATCCACCACGTAGAGCGGGTCTATGCGTTCGAAAGTAACAAGATATGCTCGCGGCCCGAGAAAGCGAACACCGTAGAGGTCCTCATTGGGTTTACCAAGCGCATCGGCCGTTGTGCCACCCAAGGTTGCCAATAAAGCTAACTCTGGGGCGTCAGCCTCGGGTGCCAATGTGTGGAGTAAATGCTGAAAACGATCGTTGGGATCATCAAGGAACCGTGTGGTCACAAGCCTGAGTACACCTTGATACTCACTAATGCGAAAGTCAGCGTTACCACCACTATAGAGGTAACCATCTACCACTTCTGAGCCTAAGTAATCGAAGCCATCTAAGGTTAATAAATGCACCCACGTGCGCTGTTGCTCACTGCTGTAATCAATGTATGTGAGCGCAACGTGATCAGTGCTGGTGTAGAAGCCTGAAATGGGTTCGAGCGTGCAAGCAGATGCTTCGATGGTGCCCGTGCTTGCCGAAATCGATAACAGCAGGGTTAGGGATGAATCGGTTGGCAGGGGCGCTGCCAACGGATGGTTAGGGTCTGTGCGATAGCAGTCGCCAAGATTGACTGGTGTCTCGACCACACCGTTACGGGTGATCGTCGGCAGCAATTCAGCAGGGTCGATAGTGGCCAATACAGACTCGTTTGCCGCCACGTCCGCTTCCGAGACTGGGTAGGGCACTAGCCCTTCAATAATGGGGGCATGTTTTGTGATCAGATGAATGGTGTCACCGGTGCGACGGGATGCTATGAGCGCGCCCTCGACAATGAGCTCGTTACTGGTCTCGGGCAGTGTCGGATCCGAAATATTGAAGCCCACTAGGCGTACGGTTTGTGATTGAAAGTTACTGGGGACCATCAGCGCGTCACCGTGACTACCCCACCAGGCGCTGGACATAATTACCTGTAGGTGTTGGCCCGTAAGATAGAGCCCCTCGACAGTCTCGTTGTCGGTAAGCTCAATATTGGCAAGTAAGCTGGCGCTGCCGCTGGCGGGATCAGTTTGATAAAGGGTGACTTTGTCGTCAGTGGGTGGAGGTAAGTCAACCACCATGGCGGCATCGCTAAAAGGTTCCACGGCAAAACAACAGCCACTGCGGCTCGGCGCCACAGCCAGTACGGTATCGTCATATTTCAAGATGTCATGTTCATCAACATCGGCTTCAAGTGTGTAAGTTGTGCTAAAGCTGCTGTCTGTCGCAGCCTCCGGCGCAGGTTCTGTAGGCTCAAATTCTGCCGCGTCCCCTGCGGCTAAGGGCACATCTACACTGCTATTCAAAGAGCGCAATTGAGACAAGCCTTCGCTGTAGCGTTGCAAGCCATCACCCTCGCCACCGCTGACCCACAGCCCTGTGGCTGGCGCGGGGGGCTCGGGTGTTACCCCTGTGGGCGTTGTTGTTGAGCCCCCGCCACCGCAAGCGGTCATCAAAAACGCACTGGCGATGCCAAGGCATGTGTTGGTAGCGCGACGATTTTGGTGGGCAGTCCCATTAAAGTGACGTGTTAGCATGGACACCTCGCAATGTGATTTGAGCGCTATGGTACACCGGCAGCGTCAGGTTTTATCGCAGCCTATTTCGCTGCTATGACCCGTCAGTGTTGTGTCGCTGTGGTCGCTGTGACTGTGCCTTGCCACCCAGCTGGAGTTCTTTGATGTCCACGATTGTACTGCGTCCCGCCGTTCCTACCGATAGCCCCAAAATTTTAGCTTTGATTCAAGCTCTCGCGGATTACGAGAAAGAACCGGACGCGGTGTTGGCGACCGAAGCGCATTTACAGGCAACGCTGTTCGCCGACAGTCCCAAGGTTCATGGGGTGATGGCCGAGTTAGAGGGTGTCGTCGTGGGTTTTGCCGTGTATTTTTATAACTACTCCACATGGCTCGGCCAACATGGCTTGTACTTAGAGGATTTGTTTGTTGAACCCGATAGTCGCGGTGAGGGTGTGGGGCTTGCTCTGTTAAGACACTTGGCAGCGAAGGCCGTGTCCGAGGGTTGCGGCCGCTTTGAGTGGATGGTGCTTGACTGGAATACCCCTGCCATTGACTTCTATCGCGCAGCGGGCGCAGTGCCAATGGACGAGTGGACGGTTTATCGATTGAGTGGCCAGGCCCTCTCACGTTTTGCAGAGGGCGCTAGCCAGGAGGAGGGCAGTCATGCCTGAAGAACTGATAAGACGAAATCGAGATTGGGCGGCGCGGATCGAAAGTGATAATCCCGATTTCTTTCCCCGATTGGCGGCGTTGCAAAAACCTGATTATTTTTGGATAGGTTGCGCGGACGCCAGGGTCCCTGCCAATGTTGTGGCGGGGCTGGAGCCCGGCGAGGTGTTTGTACACCGCAACGTTGCCAATGTTGTGCACGCCTCTGACTTAAACCTTTTGAGTGCCCTTCAGTTTGCCATAGAGGGCCTCGGTATCCGTAAAGTCATTGTCTGTGGTCATTATGGCTGTGGTGGTGTGAGAGCCGCCTGCTCAGATCACCATGGGCATGGCTTGGTCGATCACTGGATAGCACCGATACGCGCACTGCGCCACAGCCACAAGGGTGAGCTCAGTAGTCTGACGCCAGCCGAGCGGGAGAACTTGTTGGTTGAACTTAATGTTCGGGCCGGCGTCGACCGCATTGCAGAGACGCCGATTCTCCAGGATGCTTGGGCCGCGGGTCTGCCGGTAGCTGTGCACGGCATGGTCTATTCGCTGGCAGATGGCATCTTGTCCCAGCTTGAGGGAGCTACTCGGGTCGCGTGAGGTGCTATGGTCTATGGGTAGTGGTCATGCCCAGACGATCACTGGGAATTAACTGAGCAGCGCTTTTGCCGTGATGGCCACGCCTACACCGAGTGACACCACAAGGGCCACTGGCCGGTAAGCTTGTCCCCCAACCCGCTGAAATAGCCAGGCGCCAAGGCGGTCACCGAGCAGCATGACCGGAAAGGCCACTAGCAATAGGTAAAACGGCGTTGAGGTTACTAACCCAGCGATCCAGAACATCATCAGCGAAATGGCATTGGACGCGATAAAAAAGGCCATTAGAAAGGCTCGGCTTTTTACGGGGTCGTGAATAGTAGCCATCACGTAGACGATCACTGGTGGGCCGGGAATTGCAAAAGCCCCATTCATGAGGCCGGATCCAATGCCCGTCGCCCCCGCCAGCGCTGGCGAGCCCGTGGTTTCCCGAGGTTTAAAGCGTGCCAGCAGCAGGCAGGCAGTGACCACTGATAGGCCAATCCACAACTGAAATTGCTCAACTGACAAGTGGGACAGGAAATACACACCGACGCCCGTACCTACAATGGACCCGATGACCATGGGGCGCATAAGTCCCGCTGGGTATTTGCCGAACCACGCTTTGTAGGTAAGACCGCTAACGACCAGGGTCAGCAGTGCACTGAGTACCACCGCATCGCCGGGGATTAAGAACAGAGAAAAAACGGGTACCGCCATCAGGGCGAACCCAAAGCCTGAAAATGCGCGCATGAGGGCGGCGAACAGCACGCCCGCGGCGACAAAGGTGATTTGCGCGACTGACATGGAAGCGAAGATGTCGTTCATGTTGTGCTGTCCCGTGAATACGTCGACAGTGTATGCGAGAGCTCCTAAAAACCATACCCAC
>CAJXNM010000068.1 GCA_913057135.1 uncultured Halieaceae bacterium | reverse complement strand
GTGTACTCGCCATAGGCCATGATGTTGTAACGGGTAGACGCGGGGAACAAATCCGCATCGAGGGTGGCGGGCTTACCATTGAAGTCGTATTGATAAAGATCAACATCGCCGATGCCATCACCATTACCATCTGCAGCCAAGCCCGTGTAGGGGTCGCCAGACTCACTAAAATTCCCCCAACCACCGTTGGAGTAGCCGGGAGTGTAGTAAATGCTACCCATGGCGATGGCGGGAATAAAGGTTCGCGCGGCGACCGACTGGAATGCACAGTTACCATAAGATGGATAACCGATAGACGCGTAATACAAGTCTTCAGTGCGAATCCGACCCGTCTCATCAATCTCTACGTTCTTTGTACAATCACCGGTCCACTCGCGATCGGCCAAAGCAGCCTTCGTCGTTTCCACGTACTCAGCACCAATGCCAAACATACCGCGATCGCTGTTGAAGCCCCAAGCCGCGGTAACTGTCGTGTCAGTACCGCCTGACTGCTGCGGAATGTTACTGAATACCTCGAGCTCGAGGCCGTCAAAATCTTTGCGAAGAATCGCATTCACAACGCCGGCAATGGCATCGGATCCGTAAACTGAAGACGCACCATCCAAGAGGATGTCATAACGCTCTACCAATGATCGAGGCAGTAGGTTCAAGTTGGGTGCTGCAGGTGCGCCTTCCACCCCGGAAGGAGAGACCCTCCGGCCATTGATTAGCACTAGGTTACGATTAGCCCCTAAGCCCCGGAGGTCAACCGTGGACGCCGCCGGACCGTTATCAAGCACGAAGCCCTGGAAAGTGAGGTCGATCTGCTGGCCGGTTGCCGCCGTAGAGCCCTGCAAAATGTCAGCGGCGTCCACGAGACCCACCTCTTTGGCAAACTCGGTAGTGATGATTTGCATGGGTGCAACGCTGGTGAAGGTATCCCGACGAAGGCGAGACCCAGTGACAATCACTTCTTCAACAGGTGCAGCCTGCGGAGCCTCACCGGTTGCTGCCGCTTCAATGGCGGTCGTTTCTATTGTTTCATCGTCTTGGGCAATCGCTGGAAAACTTGCCATCAAGCTCATTTGGATGGCCACGACTAAGCCGCGGCGGTGTAGCGCGTTACGCATACTGGCTCCCTAGCAGTTGGTCTGCATTTTTTGTTGTCGGTTCAGACCAGCCTGGGAAAGTCAAGGCTCGAGGGCTGAGTCTGCGACAGACCTCGAATAAACCAATCTTTTTTATAGATTGTCAAGAAAATTTCATTGACGCGTCCCAATACGCAGACACATGGCGGCAAGCAAAGGCGCTGTCGCCCTAATACGATTCTTCATGGAGTTAGAACACTCCAACGGCCCGCAAACACAATGGGCCGGCAAACCGGCCCATATCAAACACCAAAGCGCTACACTACAGAATGAGGCGCCTAATGTCCGTCAGCATCTCACGAAGATCGCTCAGGAATCGTCCTGCGTCGCCGCCGTTGATGACCCGGTGATCGTAAGATAACGACAGGGGCAACAAGGTTCGCGGCACGAAGCCGCCGCCATCCCAGACCGGTTTAACATCGGCCCGCGATACCCCCAAAATCGCCACTTCGGGTGCGTTCACAATCGGCGTGAAGCCACGGCCACCGATGCCACCCAAACTGCTCACAGTGAAAACACCTCCCTGCATTTGGTCAGGACGTAACTTTTTGTCCTTTGCCGCTGCCGCAAGTTCCAGTACCTCGGCGCCAATTTCCCATATCGATTTTTTATCGACATCTCGAATCACCGGCACCATCAGTCCAGCTGGGGTATCCACTGCCATACCGATATGGCAGTAATGCTTGTACACGAGGGTTTCACCACCATCGGCGAGGGACGCTTTGAGCTTTGGATGTGCATTCAGTGCAACCGCGCAGGCCTTCAGAATGAACGGCATCGGGGTCATCTTGGTGCCCTTGCGCTCTGCCTCAGCCTTCAATGACTTCCTGAAGGTCTCCAAGTCGGTAATGTCGGCATCATCAAACTGGGTGACATGGGGCACATTGAGCCAAGCGCGAGTCATGTTAGCTGCAGTGATTTTGTCGAGTCGCGAGCGGGGCTGCGGATCGATACTGCCAAATTTGCTGAAGTCAACATCGGGCACTTCAGGTATTCCCGAACCACCTCCTGTTGAAGCAACGGGCTTGGCCAGCGCATTGGCAACAAACTGCTGCAAGTCCTCCTTCAAAATGCGGCCTCTAGGCCCGGAGCCTGGCACCTGAGTCAACGCCACACCAAACTCTCGCGCCAGCTTTCGCACCGCCGGGCCGGCATATACCGAATCTTCCTCTGAATTGGGTGCAGCACTGACAGAAGAAACAGACGCCACCGGAGCAACAGGACGTTCAGTTGAAGCGGATTCAGGGCCAGCCGCAGGGGTTGGCGCTGCAGCAGGAGCTTCTGGGATCGCAGCCGCAACAGGCTCTGACGGCGAAGCTGCGGTGGCAGTCTTACTGACGAGCATTTCGAGGATCGGTGTACCCTCGCGTACCATGGCGCCCGCTGAAACCAGTAGCGCCTGAATTGTTCCGGACGCAGGTGCGGGCACTTCCATGGAGGCTTTATCGGACTCAAGAACAACCAGTGAGTCACCCTCGGCTACCGATTGCCCGACCACCACCGATAACTCAATAAGGTCGACCTCACCATCAGTGCCAATATCGGGAATGGTGACCGTCATGACCTCCGCTGCGGATGGTTCCACTGCGGCTGGCTCAGCGGCCGTAGCGTCGACCGCGGTCGCGGCGTCGGCAGCGGCAGTACCCAGTGCGGGCTCGGCGGTGGGCATCGAGGCATCTGAACCAGCGCCGTCGCTCTGCACCTGCAGGATGACATCTCCCTCGGACAATTGATCTCCCACTGCGACTCGGAGCTCAGTCACCACACCCGCTGCAGTCGCAGGTATCTCCATCGACGCCTTGTCGGACTCCAACACAATAAGACTTTGCTCAAGCTCAATGTGATCACCTACCGCCACCAAGACTTCGACCACTTCAGCGCCCTCGGCGCCACCAATATCAGGAACGGTTATCGTTGTGTCAGCCACTGTCATGCTCCTTATTCCTGTGCCGTTATGCGCAGCGAGGGTTAGTTTTATCGGATGAAATGCCCAAACGATTCATGGCATCGGTGACAACACGGGGCTCAATACTACCCTCGTCGGCCAACGCTTTGAGTGCCGCCAGCACGACAAACTCGCGACTTACCTCAAAATGCTCGCGCAATTGCTTGCGGGTATCGCTTCGACCAAAGCCATCGGTGCCCAACACAGAAAAACGACCCGGTATAAATTCACGCAACTGATCGGTATGCGCTTTCATGTAATCAGTAGCCGCAATAAAAGGCCCGTCACAGGCAGACAATTGCTCTGTAATGTACGGCACTCTAGGCGTTGCCTCGGGGTTCAGCATATTCCAGCGCACAGCGTCTTTACCGTCGCGGGCGAGCTCATTAACACTGGTCATACTCCAAACATCGGCGGCTACTTGATACTCCGCTTCCAATATATCTGCAGCCGCCTCGACTTCGCGCAAGATACTGCCAGCACCCATGAGCTGCACCCGATGTCCCGCCTCCTGAGTCGATGCGCGCAGACGGTAAAGGCCTTTAACAATGCCGTCATCCACACCTTCTGGCATGTCGGGGTGATGGTAGTTTTCATTCATGGTGGTGATGTAATAGAAACAGTTCTCACCCTGCTCAAACATACGCTTGACCCCATCCTGAATGATAACGGCCAGCTCGTAGCTGTACGTTGGGTCGTAGCTAATGCAGTTAGGAATGGTGGCCGCCATAAGGTGACTATGACCATCCTGGTGCTGCAAGCCCTCACCATTGAGGGTCGTTCTACCGGATGTGGCACCAATCAAGAATCCCCGCGCCTGGCTGTCCCCCGCGGCCCAGGCTAAATCGCCGATGCGCTGGAAGCCGAACATCGAGTAGAAAATATAGAAGGGGATCATCGGATAATCGGACACGCTGTAGGACGTTGCGGCCGCAAGCCACGCCGAGAACGCGCCGGACTCGTTGATACCCTCCTCAAGAATTTGGCCGGTCTCGGCTTCCTTGTAATAGAGGATGCCATCGGCGTCATGGGGGGTATAACGCTGCCCCACCGAGGAGTAAATGCCCAACTGACGGAACATACCCTCCATACCGAAAGTGCGCGCCTCATCGGGGACAATAGGCACTACTCGGTTGCCAATTTCCTTGTCTTTCACCAGTGCGGACAGAATTCGCACGAACGCCATGGTGGTGGAGATCTGGCGTTTACCGCTGCTTTTGAGCTGACTGGCGTAGGCTGAACGCCCGGGAGCCGCCAAAGAATAACTCACAGCTCTCCGCACGGGCAGCTGCCCACCCAACTGTGCACGCCGCTCACGCATGTAGCGGATTTCCGGACTGTCTTCCGGCGGACGGTAAAACGGCACATCTTTCAGGTCTTTGTCACTGATAGGCACGCCGAATCGATCGCGGAAGGCTTTCAGACTCTTGAGATCAAGTTTCTTCAGTGAATGGGTTTCGTTGCTCGCCTCACCCGCTTCCGACGTCCCATAGCCCTTCACCGTCATGGCTAGAATAGCCGTCGGACGCTCGGTTTCTTCACAGGCAGCCGCATAGGCAGCATAGACTTTATAGGGGTCGTGGCCGCCCCGGTTCAGATACATGATGTCGTCGTCACTGAGCTGTTCTACCAGCGCACGGGTCTCTGGGTATTTCCCAAAAAAGTGCTCGCGGGTGTACGCGCCACCGTTGAACTTACAATTTTGCAGTTCACCGTCGCATACCTCATCCATACGCTGCTGCAGCATGCCGGACTTATCGCGCTCTAGCAGAGGATCCCATTTCCGCCCCCAAATGACCTTGATGACGTTCCAGCCTGCACCTCGGAACACACCTTCAAGTTCTTGGATGATCTTTCCGTTGCCTCGCACAGGGCCATCGAGGCGCTGCAAGTTACAGTTCACCACAAAGTGCAGGTTACCCAGCTGCTCTCGTCCCGCGAGGGCGATGGCACCGAGTGATTCAGGTTCGTCGCACTCTCCGTCGCCCATAAAGCACCAAATCTTACGATCCCGATGATCAACCAAGCCCCGTCGCTGCTGGTACTTCATGACGTGGGCCTGGTAAATAGCCTGAATGGGCCCAAGCCCCATAGACACCGTGGGGAACTGCCAGTAATTCGGCATCAACCAGGGATGGGGGTACGAGGACAGACCACCACCCGATACTTCGCGCCGGAAGTTCTCGAGCTGCTGCTCGTTGAATACGCCCTCTAGGTAGGAACGGGCGTACATGCCCGGAGCGCTATGACCCTGGAAGAAAACGAGGTCGCCCGGGTGGCCATTGCCGGTACCCCGGAAAAAATGATTCATGCCAATGTCATAGAGAGTGGCACTTGATGAGAAGCTGGAGATGTGACCACCCAAGCCCTCATCATTGTCGTTGGCACGCATCACCATCGCCATGGCATTCCAGCGCACCAGCGATCGAATGCGCCGCTCCATGAACATATCACCCGGTAACGGACGCTCATTCTCTGGGGCTATGGTGTTACGAAAAGGTGTCGTAATCGCCTGTGGCAGAGGCACCCCATTGCTCTGAGCGTGGTGATACACGGATTTCAACAAATCGCCGGCCGCGCTCAAACCACCGTGCTTGACCACCGAATCAAGGGCTTCTACCCACTCCTGACGTTCCTGTGGGTCGAGTTGGGTGTCACTCATGACTATCTCCTTGGTTTCGATCGGGGATGCGAACTGAACCCATCAGCGGCCAAGCGCATTCACCAATTAGTTTTATAAAAGAACCAACAAAATCTACCGTTACGCTTCTGAAACTAATCGATCTCCACGCAATTTTCATTAAAGTTCTATTGTGGAACCGTAAAAAATACAAAAAAATACCCCAGACAGCTATGTCTGAGGTATTCAAAAGAGGTAACGCTGAATTTAAGGCTGTTTTGGCATACGTTGATGGAACGCAGCAATATCATCAATCACGGACGCCCCTTCTATGACCGCGAAGGGCGCATCGGCAAATGCCTTACCTCGCATTTGAATCAGAATACGCGACCTGTCAGGGGCCAATACCGTCTCTCGGTAGAAATCACGCGCATCCTCTAAGGTCACGTTTTCCACCGCTGCCACGAGCTGGGCCTTGCTATCGAAGCTGTAGCGCTCCCGCTCCCAGTCGCTCACGAAGGGACCGGCCTCCTCCGATAAATTTTTCGGCGGTTTATTCAGGTCAGTCAGAATCCCAGCTTTGATACGCTCAAAATCCTCATCGCTAAGGTCTTGAAGATCTTGTTCAAACTCTGCGGTGTACGCGTCAAAACGAGCTAGCATATCGACAGGGGCTTTTACTGGGGTTTGGATGTAAAAGCCAATGAACGGATGCTCATTCAATCGAGACGCAAAACCACCCGCCGCATAACCCAGCTGCTCTTCCGTGCGCAGTTGATTGAATGCACGATTGCTCAAATGCGCAGCGACCACCTCGGCCTTAGCCTGAGCTTCGAAGCTGGCTTCTGGCGCGGCAAACAAATACATCATGCCAAGATCTTCAACCGGCAGATCCTCTACATAGACCAGCGCCTCGCCCGCTTGTGGCGCATAAACCGCCGACCTCACATAAGCTGACGGATTGCGCTCGGGCAGCTTGTCTTCAATCAAACTGGCCAGGCTCTGTGCATCGGCTTCACTGTAATTGCCGAACATGTAAACCCGTGCGAGCGCAGAGCCCAACTCACCCTCAATGAACTGGGCTAGAGACCCGTTAGTGACCTGCTCAGCGATGTCGATGAGTGTCTCATCATCGTAGCTCCCGCTAGTGGTTAATTTCCGTAAGGCCGGGCCCAACTGGCGAAACGGAAAACCCCGTTTGCTGTTGCGTATGCCGCGCACGAACCTGTCTACCGCTTGGGCCAGTGCTTCGTCGCTGGGCTGTATACGCAGGGCATCGAGGGCCTGCTCTATGAGCACGGGCTGTTTATCGGTGAAACCCGAAAAAGTCAGTTTGACGCCATTTGCCGTTGACATACCGGCACTCATCCCAGCGATGGACGCCTCGGTAAACAGGGTTCGCTGCGCCATCGAGTACAAGTCATCCCACAGCGCCATGAGTACTACCGCTTCGGGGCGATTCTGACGAGAGGGGGTATTTAAGTAGATTTGCGTAAAACCTTTAGGCTGCTCTCTATAAATTTCACTGCCCTGAAGCCAAATATCGATACCCTCTTGCGCCACCACATGGGCGGGGCTTGAAGAGGCATGGGCCACCTCAAAGGATTCGGGGAGCAATGAGTTCAAGGCAGGCAAAGCTAACTCGTACTGCTCGGCCAGCGCCAATTGCTCATCTGCCCCTTGCAGTTTTAAATCTGAAACTGCGTACTTGCCTGCATAGTAGGTGATGGACTGCTCCACGGGTTCATCTTTCGAGACGTACCACACCCGCAGTCGCTCTGGCACCAATTGCGCAAGTACCTCGGCCACCGCGTCGGCATTAAACCCATCAAAGACGTAGGGCGCATTAACCGCATTGACACTGGGAAAATCCTGCATTGCCGCCGCGAGTTGGGTGGCATAGGAAAAATCTCCAATCTTTTCAAGAAAGCGGAAGCGATTATCAAGGGAGGTTTTGAACTCGGCTGCATACCGATCGTCGACACCCTCAGTCCTAATCTGCTCAATATAGCCCAATAACATATTGGTAATGGTCTCGCGGTGGGCCATACCCTCTTCGGTGAGATCGACCATCAAGCGGAAGGTACCGTAGTTGCCGTACTCATTGGGTGTGGCAGACACATTTAGCGCACTAGCCCAGCCCAACTCTTTCAAGCGAACCGCTGGTGTGTCGGGCATTTCAGATCCCAAAACATAGGCCAAGTACTCGCTTGGTTTGGAGGCAAACTGATCCATGTTGTTATCGATCAGAAACTCCAGCTGCAGCATGCGCTGCTCCTCCTGGGGCACGAAGTGCACCAGCTTTCCGGCCGAGGTCGCGAAATCAATTGACTCGGTGACCACAGGATCGGGCACATTTTTATTGGGAATATCGGCGAAATGTTGCTTCGCGAGTTCGGCCATCTTGGCGATCGACAGGTTGCTGACCATCGCCACTTTCATGAGATTAGCGGAGTAGTAGCGCTGGTAAAAGTCGACGGTAGCGGCGTGTAAAGACCCCTCCCCTTTGTCTGCTAGGCTCTCTAAATTGCCAATGAGAAAACGATTGGCAGGGTGATCGCCCAGCAGCAAGCGCCCCAACCGAAACATGCCAAAGAAATCCATTTCTCGGCGCATCGACCACTCGGCATTAACCGCGCTCTTTTCTTTCTCGATGTACTCGGGATCTAACAGTGGCCCCTTGAAAAACTGAGAGAATCGATCGAGCGCGCCGTCGTAGGCAGAATTTTTCACTTCGAACTGGTAGTTCGTGATATCGAGCCATGTGTACGCATTTCGCGCGCCGCCATTCTCATTAATAAATGACATGTACTCATCGGGCTCTGGGTATTTTTCGGTACCCAAAAACAGCATATGCTCTAAATAATGTGCCATACCCTGGTAATCCATAGGGTCGAACAGTAGTCCCACACCTACACTGAGAGCCGCAGCTGATTTCTCGACATCGGGGTCGGAAACCAACATGACCTCAAGACCATTTTCGAGGGTCAACAACTGGTATTCACGCTGGTCATTAGGGCTGATGGGGATCGCACTGCCCGCTGACGCCATGTCCGCGCCCGGATCTACACTCGCTGTTTTTTTGCCGTCACAACCATACAGACACAAACTTATTGCACCTGCGGCTAGCAACATCCAACCGCTTGCCACGACCCCTTGCCATCGAATGCTCATATGCTCTCTCACCTATTGCTTTTCAAAATAGACACTGTTGTTAGTCATTGGTTCAGGACCGACAGCGCAGCCCACTAATCGGATAGCACCTAATCGGATAGACCTAATCGGATAGTGGCTCGAGATTAGCCGTTCGAGTGGGCCATGCCCCTACCACCGCATTCACCAAGGTCGCTAAAGGTATGGCGAAGAAGACGCCCCACACACCCCATATGCCACCGAAAAATAATACGGCAATAATGATAGCGACCGGGTGTAGATTGACTGCTTCAGAGAATAACAAGGGCACCAAGACGTTACCGTCCAGTACTTGAATAACGGTGTAACCTAACACCACGTAATAAAAATCCGGGCTCATCCCCCATTGAAAATAAGCAACAATGACAACGGGGATTGTGACCAAGGTTGCGCCAATATAGGGAATAATGACCGACAAACCCACAAGCAGGCCTAATAAAGCCGCATAATTAAGATGGAATAGGGCGAAGCAGGCATAGCTGACACCGCCAATGATAATAATTTCTATGACTTTGCCTCGGGCGTAATTGGCAAACTGCTGATTCATCTCCGACCAGATTTGGTTCAACAAAGGTCGCTCACTGGGCAAGAAGGACAAGACCCACCCCAAAATCCGCTCTCTATCGGTGAGGAAGAAAAACACCATCATCGGGATCAGCACCATATAGACCAAGATGGCCAGTAAACTGGGAATACTGCTGACACC
>CAJXNM010000067.1 GCA_913057135.1 uncultured Halieaceae bacterium | reverse complement strand
GACTGATCCGACTGATCCGACTGATCCGACTGATCCGACTGATCCTACAGATCCGACTGATCCTACAGATCCGACTGATCCTACAGATCCGACTGACCCGACTGATCCTACAGATCCGACCGATCCGACCGATCCGACCGATCCTACAGACCCGACCGATCCGGAAGGGCCGAGCGGTACGACCGGTACGACCGGCACTACAGGTACCACTGGCACAACCGGTACCACTGGCACAACCGGTACCACTGGCACAACCGGGACCACTGGCACTACGGGTACCACCGGCACTACCGGCACAAGCGGAACCACCAGCACATCGGGTACTGGCATCTAATCCGCTCCAGCGAGACCGACCTAGCCGAGGCACCCATGGTGCCTCGGCTTTATTTTGAGCCTCCAAATGCTTCGAAAGCCGTTGGTAGAGCCTGGGAAAACTTTCTCAACGGTTCTGCTAAGTTTATCGCTGGTCGTCAGCGTTGCTAATTTTGTAAGTAATGCAGTGGGAGCCGACTATGGCGCTACTGGGCTTATTGATGTCCCCAGTGCGCGCATGCAGTCAGACGGCACCTTCACCGTGGGCGGTGCATGGGACGGTTTGCATGATTCTTACATGCTGACATACCAAGCCACACCTTGGTTGGAAGGCACCTTTCGCTACACGGGCTTTAATGACTTTTTTCATTGGGATCGCAACTACGAAGTTAAAGCACGCCTATGGCAAGAGCAGTACCTGCTGCCGCAGGTGGCAGTCGGTATCCGTGATATGGTGGGCACCGGTGTATTTGGGTCAGAATATGTTGTGGCCACAAAAGGGTTCGGTAATTGGGACGCTACGCTGGGCATGGGCTGGGGGCGACTAGCGGGAGATCAGCTCTTCAATAATCCGCTAACTCGTTTCGACGACCGTTTTGATAGTCGTACAAGTGAAACCGGACAGGGAGGCGAGCTTTCCCTGGGGAATTTTTTCTCGGGCTCCACGGTAGGTCTATTCGGTGGTGTGCAATATCAATTTCAGCGCTGGCCGGTAACCGTTACAGCCGAGTACAACCCTGACTCCTATGCGTTCAATAATCAGAGTGGCCGTGAGTATAGCCCCAGCACCAAACTCTCTTACGGACTGACCTGGGAAGCTTTGCCCGGTGTTTCCATAAGCCTGTCGCATCAGCACGGCGATCACATTGGTTTTAGTTTCAGTGCAGCGTTAGACACCAAGGCGGCGCCTCCCAGACGCCAGTCAGCCGTTTTCACGTCGGCGTTAGATTTGCCTCAGGACCAGCTGCCACCGCAAATCGATAAGCGGCGCTGGTACGATCGTTTGTTGTACGACACCGAGCGTCAAGGCATATTGTTGGTTGCGGCGCGCATCAGTAACGATGGGCAACAAGCTGAGCTTATTGTAGGGAATACTAGCTATCCACTGTGGGCTGACGCCATTTCCCGACATATAGCGTTGGCTGATTTGCATTTACCACCGTCGGTCAAGCAGCTTTATTTCATTGTGGAGGACGGCGGCCACCGCGTGACGAAGTTGTCCGTACCCAGACCGTCCGCTGTTAGCCATGTTAGTGATACAGCATTGGTGCAGCGTATTCGGCAGTTGCCCCCCTCAGATATTACCGGAGCAGCCAACCGTACCGATTTCACCACGGGTAAGGTGAACTTCACAGCCGACATCAATAACCGGGTGCAGTTATTCGACCCCGATGATCCGTTGCGTTATCAAGTATATTTAGACATAGGTGCCGAATATGCGCTGACCAACCACTGGGCAATTCGAGCACAGTACGGCGTCAACTTGGTGAATAACTTTGATGAAAGCCGACGTCAAGAATCGGACTCTGTGTTGCCAAAGGTTCGTTCCGACGTAGTCAAGTACCTTATTCAGGGGGAAAGTGGTTTAGATATGCTCACCCTCGAAGTGCGCGATTCGCTCTCTGGGGATATCCATTATCGGGCGTTTGGTGGGGTGTTAGAAGAAATGTACTCCGGACTCGGGGGCGAAGTGCTTTATTGGCCCCACCAGTCCAGGGTTGCGTTCGGCGCTAGCTTAGCTTACGCCCATCAACGCGATTTCGACAAAGATTTAGACTTGCTTGATTACAACGTGGTTACTGGATTTGTGAGCGCCTATTGGGCGACACCCTTTTATAACTTCGATACAGCACTACACGCGGGTCGGTATCTAGCCAAAGATGTAGGTGCAACTTTTGAAATACGGCGCACGTTCGCAAATGGCTGGCAGGTGGGGGCGTGGGCTACACTCACAGATGTACCATTTGAAGACTTTGGTGAGGGTAGCTTCGATAAAGGTCTGTATTTCAAAATACCGTTAGACGGCTTGCTTAACCGAAATACCCGCAGCGCCTACAGCACGCGCATGCGGCCTATACAGCGTGATGGCGGCCAACGCTTGGAAAATCATTCCGGTAATATTTTTTGGGATTTGCGTGAAGCTCGATTCGACGCGTTCTCTGAAGCAGGGGAGCGGTTACTTCCATGAAGCAGTTCTTTGCAGCGCTAGGGTTGCTTTTAGTATCTGGATGTACGTTTCAGTCCAACCAGTTAAATGCATTACGGGCTATGTGGGATAAGCCCTCGCGTAGCGAGGTTACTTGGCTAGCAACATACGGTAACGATAAGGCGTCAGTGATTGCGGTGAACCACGAACCATTCATCGTATTTGTTAACAGCAATGACGTGGCCATTGCTTTCGATGGTTGGCAGGTGCGCTCGGTGGTTGGTTTTGGTCTCACGCAACCTTTGAAGATTGACTATGAGGCTGGCAGCCCGCGCTTCAGCGGCCGCAAAAGTGTCGAAGAGGGTGTGTACAAGCATCGGTGTGACCCATGGCAATACAAAGCAACCCAAGTAGGTGGCAAGTGGCTGCAGCGTTGCAAGGCGGATTTCTACTACGACAACGTCATCGTGCTGGATAAGGAAGGTGCCATAGTGCAAATTAGCCAAGTTGTGGACGGCAGTGGCACCCGAGTAATCTTGGAAAAACTTAATGGATAGTTCAATGCGAGCAGTTGTGTTTCTTCGTGCGTTGGTTGTGCCAGTGGTAATAGCTTTTACTTCTGCTCTAGCTGCCCAGTCGTTGCCAGCGGGCATCAGTCCACAAATGATTCAGCAGTTGCAGTCAATGCCGCCCGCACAACAGCAGGCGCTTGCGCGTCAGTACGGTATTACGCTGCCCAACGCTTCAGCCAACACTGTTGAAGCCCCGTCTTTGGGACAGCCGGGTCAGCCGCTAGAGCAGAACCTGCCAGATGATTTTCAATGGCAGAACGAAGAAATGGCAGACGTAAAGGTGTCTGACGAGGTTGAAACCAAGGCGCGTGTGCGATTCGGTCGTGATTTGTTCAATCGGGAGGTATCGACGTTTGCCCCCACCGACGACGCCCCTGTGCCAGATCATTACCGTCTTGGGGCGGGTGACCAGCTGCTAGTGCATTTGTTTGGTAAAGAAAATGAGCAGTTGAGCCTGCAGGTAGGTCGCGACGGTACGGTAACGTTTCCTCGATTGGGTGTTATGGCCATTAGTGGCCTAACCTTCGAAGACGCCCGTGATCTCATTAAAACTCGCGTGTCGCAGCAGCTGATTGGCGTAGAAGCTGTAGTCACAATGGGACGATTACGTGCCATTGGTGTGTTTATGGCGGGTGAAGTGCGTGTGCCCGGTGCGTACTCTGTTAGTGCACTCACCACAGTGACTCAAGCATTGTTTCAGGCAGGTGGCATCACTGATATTGGCTCGCTGCGTAATATACAAGTGAAACGCGCGGGTGAGAGTGTTGCACGGTTCGATGCTTATGACTTACTGCTGCGCGGTGATGCCTCGAACGACGTAAGACTTCAGTCTGGCGATGTTGTATTCGTACCACCTTACGATGGCATTGCAGAGGTGCAGGGCGAGGTGAAACGCCCGATGGTGTATGAGCTCGTGGGCGGCGAGACACTGGGCGATCTTATCGACATGTCAGGACGATATACACAGGATGCTTTTCCATCGTTGGCGGTACTTACCAGGACGTCCGACGATGGCAGCTTGCCAGCGGCTATTTCAATGAATTTGTATGACGCAGACACTCTTTCTTTGGCAGTTACTAATGGCGACATACTTCGAGTTTCTAAAGTCGGAAAGCAGCTGGCCAACAGCGTGACGTTAACCGGCGCTGTCAATCGACCAGGGAACTACGGTTGGTTTGACGGCATGCGTGTTTCCACGTTAATCAACAATGTGCGTTCAGACCTCTTGCGTGAGGCCGATCTGTCGTATGCACTTCTGGTCAGCTTTAAAAACGAGCTTCTGGATATCAGCGTTACTCAGTTTTCTTTGATCGATGCTGTTACTTCACCGGGCAGTGATAAAGACCCGTTGTTGAGTGAATTTGACGAAATTATTGTATTCGCATTACCGGGGCTTGAAGGCCTTGAGATTAGTGAGGCCGACGATACTCCGGATGATGATCGAGAAAATGCCAAGAAAGGCGAGAAAGGTGAGAGAGTCACTTGGGATGTGCAAGGGGGTCTCACGGACGAGCTTGAAGAAAGCGCTGCAGTGATGAACAGCCGGGAGCGTTTGTTGGCACCTGTCATCGAGAAACTGAAGGCTCAGGCTCGAGACGATGAACCCGTCCAGGTGGTGACCGTTTCAGGTGCTGTACGTGCACCTGCCACTTACCCCCTAACCGAGGGCGCAACAATCAAGGCACTCATTGAGGCTGCTGGCGGACTGAAAGACTCTGCCTATCTACAATCAGCAGAGTTCCGTCGTCTGAGCGACACCGCAAGCGGTGAAGTGGATGCTAGTTATCAAGAGGTCAACCTACGGGAAGTGATGGCCGGCAGATCAGATCGTCTGTTAATGAGCCGAGATCATCTTACCGTGCGTGATATCCCCGACTGGAACCCGAACGACAGCATTGAAGTATTTGGCGAGGTCGCATTTCCTGGTACGTACCTCATTCAGCGCGGGGAAACGCTCAGTGATGTTATTAAACGCGCGGGTGGTTTCACCCCCGATGCGTTCCTCGAGGCAGCCGTATTCACGCGTGAAGAAGTAGCAAAAAGAGAGGCTGAGCGGGCCAAAGCTTTCGCCCAAGATATTCGTCAAACTTACGCAAGCCGTATGCTAACGGAAGAGACCACCACTAGCACACTGGCGGATATTGCAGAAATCACCAGCGTACTGGACAACTTTGAAGGCCGCGGACGCCTGTTAATTGATTTGCCCCTAGCTGTAACCGGCGATCCCACGGCCGATATTGAAGTGATGGATGGGGATACTCTAACCATCCCAAAGCGCACCAAAACCGTAACGGTCGTTGGAGAGGTTTATCAACAGGGTACGCATACCTATACCCAAGGCAACACATTGGAAGATTACCTGGGCCTTTCGGCGGGTTTGACCGCACGGGCCGACGACAGTGCTGTATACGTAATCAAAGCCAACGGTTCTGTAGCTATGCTGGGAAACTCCTGGTGGCGCTTTGGTAGTAGCTCGCAAAAGTTAGCACCGGGCGACACGATTGTGGTGCCCGTTAACAGCCAATACAAAGAGTCTTTGGCTACTTGGCGTGACGTGACCCAAATCGTGTACCAGTCGATGGTATCTATTGCTGCAGTGGCGAATTTGTAATGAGCGACAAAAACGATACCCCCATGTTTCGTCAGGCGCCACAACCGGGTGATTTAGTGCCCTATGGTTACGATGACGATGAAATAGATTTGAAAGAATTGTTTTTGGTGCTGTGGGCTGGCAGATGGATTATTGCTGGAGTCACTGCGCTGGGTGGTGCCATTGCGGTGGTGGTGGCGTTATCACTGCCTAACATTTATACCTCTAGCGCTTTGTTGGCGCCGGCTGAAAGCTCTGGCGGTGGTATGAGCGAACTCATGAAACAGTATGGTGGGCTTGCGAGTTTGGCCGGGGTGTCGCTTCCCGGCGGTGGAGACAGTAGCAAAGCGGCGTTAGCCATGGAGCTTATGAAGTCGCGGGCGTTTCTTGGGGAGTTTATTGAGCGGCATGATATTTTGCCGGAGTTGATGGCTGCCGAGAGTTGGGACGAGACGACGGGTGAAGTGCGCTTTGATGATGACCTTTACGATGTTGAATCGGGAACTTGGGTAAGAGATGTTGATCCACCGAAGCAGTCGAAGCCCTCATTACAAGAAGCGCACGAGGCGTTCATCGAGATTCTTGGGGTCTCAGAAGAAAAGGATACTGGCTTTGTAACAGTCAGTGTTGAGCACCTTTCGCCCATGATCGCGCAGCAGTGGGTAACTTGGTTGGTGGACGACATTAATCAGGCTGTGAGAGACCAGGACGTAGCAGAGGCTAATCGTTCCATTGACTATTTGAAAGAGCAGGTGGCCACCACTGCGCTTGCAGAGTTGCAGTCAGTGTTCTTCGAGTTAATTCAAAGTCAGACAGAAACGGTGATGCTCGCACAAGTGCGGCCGGAGTATGTGTTTAAAACCATAGACCCTGCAGTGGTTCCTGAAGAGAAATCGAAACCCAAACGAGCGCTTATTTGTGTTTTGGGCGCATTGCTGAGTGGAATGTTGGGTGTGCTGGTGGTGCTGGTGCGACATTATGCACTTACAAGAGAAGAAGTGGGCAGCAGGCAGGGTGAAGTTGGAACTGTTTAGAATTCTTTGCCACAGTAATTACCCGTTAGTTATCTGATCACAGATCTAGCACTCCGTCGAGTCGGCCTTCAAAGAAGACAAGTCAACTGGGAGAGTGTGATATTCAGTCTATGAATTGGCATGGTCCATTTCTTGCTGGCAGTTTGAATACTCAGGTAAAGCAGCTTCAGTAAGCTGTTCTCATTTTGGAAGCCACCCTTCGTCTTGGTCAGTTTGCGGAACTGGCGATGCACTGCCTCAATGGAGTTCGTCGTGTAAATCACACGGCTGATATCTGGCGGATACTTGAAGTAAGCGGACAGGTTCTCCCATTTTGTTCGTCAGTAATTGATCACGATGGGGTATATGTCGCCCCAGTAGTCCTCGAGTTTATCGAGGGCCTGCTAAACCTCGGTGCGAGTATACAGTGGCGATGGCCTCGGGGAATCCAGTCAGCCCATCCACGTTGACAATCAGGACGTCGTCGACACTGCGATTTTTGAGATACGACACAAAGGGAAAAATGCTGCTTACCTAGATGATGAAACCGAGCAGAAAGTGGTGGAAACGGCACGTGACCTAAAGCTATCAAAAAGCCAGTCGGTTGCTGGCATCATCAGGGGGAAGCTGCAGTCTGACTGGCCGCAATCGGTAAGGGGGGCCGCAGGAAGTAGGGATAGCGAAGTCTGCATCATCAAAAAAACGATTAAGCCAATTGAGGGAGGTTCTCAAAGTGGTCCGCGTCATACCATTTGATGGTCGCGAAGCTCCGGCATCCGCAAGAATTCGCGCGGGGCTGGAAATGAAGGGCACACCGATTGCTCCGTATGATGTACGAATTGCCGGCTCAGCTTTGGCTTTTGGTGTCACGGTGGTCACGCGTAATATCAAGGAGTTTAGTCGGGTTGATGGGTTGAGCCCGTAAGCTTCCCGTCAAGCGCACAACTGGTTAATAGAATTTTCAGCCGTTAGTAACCTCTTAAATTCTGCTGGTGGTACATTGCCAAGTGCCGCATGTGGTCGCTCTTCGTTGTAGCTGATCTGCCAGGCCCATGCGATTTCTCGAACCTCGTTCAATGTTCTGAACAAGTGCGCATCAAGTACTTCATGGCGGAAAGATCGATTGAAGCGCTCGATGTAAGCGTTCTGATTGGGTTTGCCCGGCTGGATGTAAACGATGTGTATGTTGTACTGCTTGCACCAATCAACAAACGCTGTAGCCGTCATTTCCGAGCCGTTGTCGACCCGAATGCGCCAAGGTGCGCCGTACTCTGCAACCAACCCATCCAATATCCGAACGAGGCGTCCCGCAGGTATCGATGTGGCAACGGTAATATCCAATGCTTCCCGTGTGCCCTCATCAAGAATATTGAGCACGCGATAGCGGTGGCCGCTGTACAGCGTATCGCTCATAAAGTCGAAGGACCACGTGTGGTTGGCCATACTCGGGGCATCCAAGGGCGTCTTGAGTCGCTCGGGTAATCGTCGTTTCGCACGGCGCTTTTGATTCAATTTCATCGCACAATAAATCCGCCATACACGCTTGTGGTTCCACGGATGCCCGGCAAACCGTAGCGCATAAAAGTACTTCCAAAAGCCCCAGCGAGGATGCTTATCGACTAGGGCGTTTAACGCATCAATAACCGGCGCATCACGTTCCTGCTGACTCTCTGCAGGGTCCTCGCGATACCAGGCCCTTCGGGAAAGGCCGACAACGGAGCAGGCCTTTGTGATTGATAGCTCGCTATTAGTTATCAATATACTGGCCGCCCAGCGTCGCTGTGACGGCCTTAGAGTTTTCCCAAAAGGTCCTTGATGGCTCGATTCTCTAGAGCCATGTCAGCGTACATACGTTTGAGCTTCTCGTTCTCCTCCTGAAGCTCCTTCAGTCGCTTGATGTCAGATGCCTCCATACCGCCGTACTTACTGCGCCATTGATAGAACGTAGCGTTACTGATGCCATGCTCCCGACAAATGTCGGCAACTTTGCGCCCAGCTTCGGCCTCCTTGAGCAGACTGACGATCGTGCTTTCACTGAATTTGGACTTTCTCATTGGTTCTCCTCCATCGCTTCATGATGGCAGAAAATCCAATTAACCCACTGTGCATTTTTAGGGGAAGCTTACGCCGCGAGAACGGTGTGTATCCGGAAGAGCTGGCGCAGTGGCGGGCCCAGGCGAGCGAGTCCTTGTTAGACCCGTCGTCCGCCGAAGCTTCAGGCAAAGCAGACCGCGCCTCCCGGAAGGAGATCCGCAAGCTGCAGCGAAACCTAGCGCGGAAGGAGAGGGCGCTGGCAGAGACAGCAGCGCTGCTGGTGCTGTCAAAAAATCGAGGCGATCTTCCACGAGAACGGGCACGAATGACTTCCCTGGAAGATCGCAAAGCTATCCTGGATTCGATGGCTGAAGCACGGGATAAAGGCGCGCGCTTGACAGCTATCGGCGACATCATCGGTGTCGATGTGCGAACGTTGCGTCGCTGGTCGACAGCGACTGCACTGGCTGAGGGTGATCGGCGACCAGCGGCAGAAAGGCCGGCGCCAGTAGCGCAGCTGACTGACGCCGAGCGGGAAGCCATCCTGGAGATCGCAAACCGTGAGAAATACGCCAGCCTGCCGCCGACGCGTATCGTTCCCATGCTCGCAGACGAAGGCATCTATGTCGCTCGCGCGCCGAACGAGCTTTGGGCGTGGGATATGACGTACCTGCCGACACAGGTGATTGGGCAATGGTTTTTGCTGTACCTGATCCTCGATGTGTTCAGCCGCAAGATCGAGGCTTGGGAGGTTCATGCAACGGATGACGCCGAGCATGCGGCGCGTGTCGTGAAGCGCGCAGCGCTCGCGGAGGGCATCGCTGGACAGGTGAGCAAACCGGTTCTTCACGGCGACAAAGGCGCCACGCTGAAGGCCACGACGGTCCGCGCCATGCTCAACTGGTTGGGCATCAAGTCATCGTATTCTCGGACTCGCGTGAGCGACGACAACGCCTTCCCCGAAGCACTCTTCAAGACAGCCAAATACCGCCCGGGATACCCCGAGCGGGATGCGGCGTACACCGCATCGACAGCGCCCAATCCGGTAGCACGTTTCGCATGATTCATCGGACAACAATGTTGACAGAATCCATCCCCGGGAGATTACGAGGGGGTGCAAGTACCGCGATCAATTGGCCGCTCACGCCTCGTAAGCCCACAAAATACGCC
>CAJXNM010000066.1 GCA_913057135.1 uncultured Halieaceae bacterium | reverse complement strand
GTGCCTTGGGCGTGGCGAGTTGTCGTCGAGCGGTACAGGCGCCACCGCTCGTCGTGCTGAGGGATAGCTGAAGGGTGCTAGAGCGTGTATCAGGTTTAACGACGGTAGGCGGCTTTGGCGTTCTGATAGGTGTGGGATGGGGCTTGATATGACTGTCTTAAGGGGGTGTTGTTCCAAGCCCGAGTCCCATGAAAGAAACGCATAAATGTTTAATGACCTGGGTACTAATTGCCCAAGCCCTTTGTCTCTGCTGTGTTGGGGGACGTCTGAGCATTCCAAAAATCTTCGGTTCTGCTGAGGCCTAGTGCTCTTTTTCCTCATTCGCAGTTCATAGCCGATCATGTTAGATCGGGTTGCAGCGTATTCTTGCGTCATTGGTGGTTGGCACTGGGCGATTGGACCGCTACCATCGGCCCTTGGGTACTAACCCTTTAGTGCTACCAAAAAATCTAATATAAAAGAGAGTACATTGCATGAATAATTTTAGGCTTGCGAGTTTTCGCCCCTCCCTTGGTTGTAATCCTATCTCCCTAGGTCTTGCCACCACCACTTTATCGCATGCGTTGGCGCCTTACGCTTTTGCTCAGCAGGCAGGCTCAGCATTGCTAGAGGAGGTTGTTGTTTACGCCCAAAAGCGCGAGCAATCCATCTTAGAAGTGCCTGTTTCTGTCGCGTCTTATGGCTCTGAAGCACTCGATCGTGCCCAAATTCGTGACCTCTCTGAGCTACAACAAGTGGCTCCCAGTCTGGTTTTTAACAGTTCGACAGGGGCGACACAGTCGATTCTTACTATCCGAGGCATTGGCACCGCCGGCCAAAACTCCGGTCTAGAGCAGTCTGTAGGTGTCTTTATTGACAACGTATATCGGGGGCGACCAGGTGCTGCACTAGGTGATTTTGTCGACTTAGAATCGATTGAAGTTCTCCGCGGCCCCCAGGGGACACTTTTTGGCCGTAACACGTCCGCGGGTGTTATCAACGTTCGCTCAAAGAAGCCCGAATACGAGTATGGCGGTCATTTCCAAGCCAGTGTCGGTGACTATGGCTACTCTCAAGTGAGAGCGGGTGTCACCGGACCTCTTACCGACTCTGCCGCTTGGAGATTGTCGGGGACCTGGCAGCAGCGCGACGGCTTTATGGAAGATACTTTCAGTGATGAAGACTGGAACGATCGTGACCGCTACACTGTGCGCGGCCAGTTGCTTTTTGACTTGAGTGAAGACACTAGCTTGAGGTTGATTGCGGACTATACAGACACTAATGAGCGTTGCTGTGTGCCGGAGCAGTTGTTTGATGCCAGTAGTGCTGCCCTTCTTGTTGGTAGCCCAACTGGTCTGGGAGCGTTGGACTCAGCCTTTGCTAACTTTTTCATTGGCGTACCGTTGCAGGCTGGGGTGCCGGGGACTACTCAGCCTCAAGAAGAGACCTTCGAAGGAACCTATCCAAACTCAGAAGACTTTACTGGTACTCGGACAACAGTAGCTGGTGCAGACGACAGTTTCCAAGACGGTGGCATCTCTGCTGAATTCGCGACGGCGCTGACCAACGACATCGACATGACTGTGATTGGCGCTTACCGCTTCTTCGAAACCAGCCCCTACGGCGATATTGATATGCGCACTGCTGATATCTGGCGTGGTGGTCGTGGACAAGATATCGATGAAATTTCACTTGAGGTTCGTTTTGATGGCTCTTTTGGGGACAGTGATTGGACCTTGGGTGGCTATTATTTCGATCAGGATATTCTGGCCACAGGTCGCTTTGATTGGGGCCCCGATGCCTCAGCTTATCTGTCACAGGTTGGCATTGCTCGTTTGGTGAGTGATGCGGAAATCATCGCTGAAGGGGGGCAGTTGTCAGATATTCTGGCGAGTGGACTGGTCGAAATACGCGATGTTGAGCCCGATGGTGCAATGAACCCCGCGAATTGGTTCCCCTCGTCGACGTTGGTGGGGACCGGGTCGCAGGAACGTATCGATTACAATTCTACTAGTATGGCCATCTTCGGACAGATTACCTTTAATCTCAGTGATCGATTGAGTTGGACATTGGGCGGTCGCTATTCTGATGAGGAAAAAGAAGCCAACTATCAAACTACGGCCAACGATCCTTTCTCGGCACGAGACTTGCGCGAGGTCTCGCTTTCGGGGACAGATGGCCTGTTTTGGGCGTTGCGGCCCCTGCAACTGCACCTCACGTCGGAGCCAGGGGCTGATAGTTTTGAAGACGACGACTTATCGTTTGCCAGCAGCTTAAACTATCAACTCAACGATGTGGTGTCGGTATATGCTCGATGGGCGCAAGGTTACAAAGCGGGTGGTCTGAACTTAAATGGCACCATCGGCCAGCAACCGGGTAACCCCACTCCAAGCTATGCGAACAACGAGTTTGACTCCGAGACTAGTGAGAGTTGGGAAGTGGGCGCCAAGTCATTCTTGTTTGACAACACCTTGCAGCTGAATGCAACGTTGTTCTACCAAACTACGGAGAATTTCCAGACTAATTCCTTTGACGGTGCCGGCTTCACCCTTCGTAATGCGGGTGAAATTGATGGTACAGGCTTGGAGCTGGATTACACGTGGATGCCGAATGACAATTGGACGATTAGTGGGGGATTGGTCCTTCAAGATATCGAGTATGGCGACTTTACTAATGCATCAAGCACGATTGCACAACAGGAGTTTGCTGGGCTGCGTGCGCGAGCGTTGGGCATTGTCCCTGATCAGGACTTGACTGGTGAAACCCCGAACTTCGTGTCAGACGTCACTTGGTCTGGTGCCATTGCCTACACCACACCGATCAGTGCTGGTTTGGCGGCGAACGCCGCTGTGAGCTGGCGTTATCGCTCTGAGTTTACTACCGGTCAGGACAACGATCCCATGACGTTGCAGGAATCTTTCACCACAGTGAATGCTACTTTTGGTGTGGCTGACATCGAAGGTGGATGGGAACTTGAGGTCTGGGGCAAAAATCTAACCGATGAGACTGTGCTCAATATTGGCTTTGACACGCCATTGCAGACTGGTTCGTTTAGCGCCTTTGTGGAGCCGCCCCGCATGTACGGTGGTACCGTTCGCTACAATTTTTGAACGGTGTAAACACACCCAAGCCGGCGGTTTCGCTGCCGGCTTGTTTGCGTAAGATCCGCGGCAGGGTGCTCAGTCGTTTAACTCATAACGCCCAGTGATGTGTTAGCGTAGCAGTATAACCCGCTGTCGCTTGCATCTTTTAGGCTAAATGTTGTAAGCCAACACCGCTTCGGGGCGGCGAGAGAGCTCACCACCACTAGTTTTGCTTAGGGATAGCTGAAAGGTGCTTAAGAGTTCGCGGGTATATTGTACGCCTGTTGATGCTGATGCAGTGATGCACCAGCCTATGTAGCGACGCGCTGAGTACGCAATGCCACGTCCAAGTATTTCCCTCTCTGATCAAAACGTTGAACGGCTTGGGATCATTTAGAAAAATCGACTTACTATATACGATGGCCACTCTCGTCATGACCACCCAGTGCGGATGATGAACTCCGTCAGATTGGTGTTCTCTAGCGCCCCAGCTTCATAAACCGTGTCAGTCGCACTCTTTAAAATAAGCGTTTGCTGCTGTTATCAATCACAAATGGTCGGTGTGGGGATCGGCATAAAGAAAGGCTACAGGTGTTTGGCCAAGATCTCCATAACGCGCGATGCCGTTTCATAGCCGCTGTTTTGGTTTTGGCCCGTGACGATATTTCCGTCCACAACCACGTGGGTTGCAAACATCTCAATGGTTGAGGTGTTCGCTTCAAAATTCGCCCCGACTTTGCGCATCTCCGTTTCGGGATGCTTTGGCGTCACCTCAATACCCAGCTGTTTAATTTGGCGATCCGTCACGCCGGTCACGCGCCGGCCTGCAATCAGTGGCGAGCCGTCCTCGGCTTTAGCACTGACCAATCCGAGTGCGCCATGACATACAGAGCTGAGTATCTTGTTGTTGGCGTTGGCCTGGGTGATGAGCTCCGCCAGCGTGTCAGATTGCGCGAGATCGTAGGCAGCTCCCCAGCCACCGGCCATAAAGAATACATCGTAATCGTCAGGGTTAATGCGCGCGACTGGAATCGAATCCTTCAGCTTTGACATGGCAATAGGATCGGCTTTGAACCGTCGATCCTCGGGTGTTGCCAACGGCCAGCCCATTGAGTACGGCTCTACCGGTATTTCACCGCCTTGAATCGAGGCAATATCAACCTCCATGTTTGCATCCAGGAACACGTAATAGGGCACACTCATTTCGGAGCCGAATACGCCGGTCCGCTTGCCGGTTTTGCCCAGAGTGTCGTGGCTTGTGGTGATGATCAGAGCGCGTTTTCCGCGGAGATCGAGCGCGGGGATAGCGTAGCTCGGGTGCAGTCCCAACGCATGCAGGCTTCGGGGTAATCCGAAATAGATTAGGGCTACAGACGCGGGTGCTCCGACGAGTAAATAGGTCAACCAATTCATCAGTTAAATCCTCAATGTCGTTGTCAGACGACGGCCAATCCGTCGTGTTAGGAAGAACAGTAGGTAAACCGCTGCGCTCAAAACGCCAATGAGCATCAGTACGAGATACCAGTAGTTGGCGGAAAACTTTTTGATACCGTTTACGGTTAGCTGCCTGCGCGCACTCTGACCAGGGGGCAGCTCATATACCCCCACCTGAGTCGCATAGTCGTCGTACTTGTTCAGTAGTGCTTGGAGGATTTCCGGATGGGTCTCCGAGATATCCGTGGTTTCACCCGGATCGCGTTGGATATTGAACAGCTGCCATGCACCATCGCCAAAGGGTTCAGGGGTTTTAGTGATTTTCCATGGACCTTGATAAAGTGCTGCGGCGCCACTGACTTCAAAAGCGACAGCATCATCGTCCTCGTACACTTCGACGGCTTCGCCAGAGAGTATCGGCACTAAGCTGCGACCGTAGAATTTCTCTGGTTCAAACGGCACGCCGGCCGCATCGAGTAGGGTGGGCGTTAAATCTGCAACATGGGCACGTGCACCCACGAATCCCTGCGTTTGAACACTGGGCCCAGCGATTAGCATCGGGACACGAAGCCCACCCTCGGTCGCGTTGAACTTAAACAAGTGAAACGGCGCGGCAGATACGGTCGCCCACTCTGGACCTATAGCCGCTAGGCTGCCTACTTGGCCCAAGTTGTTGTAGTCCAGATCCCAGCCCTCAATCGCCATCCACAAACGCTCCAGTGCGAGTGAGGCCACGGGGGATGTTTTGCCCAGCGCATTGTATTCGGGGCCATTATCGGAGGTAACGACGACGATCGTATTGTCGAGCTGTCCCTTGCTACGCAAGTAAGTTAGCAGGCGTCCAAGGTGGAAGTCTGCAGCTTCCATCATGCCCGCGTTGACTTGCATGGCCCGGGCCCAGTAGCGCTTATCTTCCGCATCAAGTGCGTTCCAGTCACGCGCATTCTCAGGCTTCGCATGCATGCGCGTGCCTTCAGGGACCAAGCCTAGCGCAATGGCTTTTTGCAACCGCTCGTCCCGCTTGACGTCCCAGCCCACATCGAAAATCCCGTCGTAGTTGTCGATATATTCAGCAGGGACCTGCACGGGGATGTGCAGAGCTTGGAAGGCGACATAGCTGAAAAAGGGTCGGTTGGGGTCGGCGGCTTCCAGATACTCGATCATTTTGTCGACGATAGCGCGAGAAGAGTAAAAGTCATCGGCTAATGAGGTGGGCTCGCCGTCCTCGAACCAGCTCACAGTCTTGTAGAGCGGTAGGTAAGACTTTGCTTTATAATTGCTTGAGCCGGTTGAATCGAGCACCCAAGAGCGATCAAAACCAAAACGATGGGGGAGGTTAGCGCCGATGTCGCCGATTCCCCATTTCCCAGTGACGAATGTTTGATACCCCGCGTCTTTGAGGCGTGAGGCAATGGTCTTTTGTTCAGTCGACCAGCGCATGCTGTATGCGGGCAGTGCGCGCATTTCAGTCGTCAGGACTTCCGCGATGCTGCCACTGCCAATGAGATGATTGTCTTGTCCAGTTAGGAGCGATGCGCGGCTCGGACCGCATTGTGGATGGGTGTAATACCGGCTGAACATAACCCCGGCCTTGCCCAACTCGTCGATGTTAGGTGTTCGGGTGTCACTGCCATAGGCACCGAAATCCATGAATCCGGCGTCATCCAGAAGAACGAGCAAGACATTAGGACGTTTCTGTTCGATCTGTGCGGTGACGTCGGCGCATGCAGAGAGTGTTATCGCGCCGACGAGAAGAGCGACGAGAAGCGCGGGGTTGGGGGCCAAGCGGGGGAAACTCGCTTCCGGGCGCTGGACCGTATCGTAAGGATGGGTGCAGTGCGGTTTGCGCTGAGCAATAGGTTGAGTTCGCATAGGTGCACCTCGAGTGCATTCCACCAACTGGGCCAGACCGTTGACGATGGCATTAACCGACAGTCGACCGAGTGGAGCGGGTCAGTCATGCCGACCGACCTATAATATCTTGCTAGAAAGATACTTTCTAGCAAGATATTATGTTAGTCTGCGCAGGACGCTGTAACGTCCCCCGGCACCTGTCTCAATTTCCATTGCGCAAACCCAGCACGATGCAACGCATGCCAGAAATCAAGGACTTTATCGACCACACTATCGAAAAACGCGTGAGTGCTGGGTTACCAGCAAGCCACATCGGCGTTCCCGTGCTCGGCAGAGTGATCCGTCTAGCGACCCATCTTCAGGAGTTGGGGCACAAGCGCTATGCGGAACTGGGTCTGACCATGATGCGTCACGAGATATTGCTTAATCTGTTTATTCAGGGCGCCCCATATCAGCTGTCGCCTGGGGATATTGCTAATGTCACCTTCATGAGTACGGGCGGCGTTTCAAAAGCCCTCGAGGAATTAGAGCGCGCAGGCTATGTGCAACGAATCGCTGATCCCAGTGATAGACGGCGCGTCGTGGTTAGGCTGACTGGAGAAGGTCGGGAACTCATTGAGCAAGTGCAGCCAGACATCGTAGCGCTTCAACGACAAGTGGTTGAGGCGCTTGCGGAGGACGAAATTGACACATTGAACAAATTGCTCCGCAAGCTGTTATTGTCAGTTGAACGCCAGACGGAAGTCATTCAAAAGCGCTGACGACGCTTTGGCGTTTCCCGATCGCTGCGTAGCGACGGTGGTTATAGGCCAGCGGTAGACTGCCTGCGCCCCTCGGTGTGTTGAGTCGATTACTAAAAACGAGCACGAAACAAGGGAGAAAATCATGGGGCATGCCGTCGATGTGTTTTGGTCGTTTCGCAGTCCGTATTCTTACCTCGCGACACCAGATATGTTGCGTCTGCGGGATGATTACGTCTTGGACGTGAACTTTCGTCCCGTCCTGCCGATTGCCGTGCGCTCGAAAGAGTCACTTTTCACCGCCGACAAACGACCTGTCCGTTATCTCTTAACCGACTTTCCTCGGCGCGCGCAATTTTTGGGTATGCCATGTGGCCTGCCGTCGCCAGATCCCATCGTGCAGAACATGGAGACCTTCGAGGTCGCCGAAGAACAGCCCTATATCCATCGACTGACCGGACTTGGCATTGAAGCGGCGCGGCGTGGTCGCGGGCTCGAATTGGCTTACCACGTCTCGCGTCTTATCTGGGGAGGTACATCGGGTTGGGACCAAGGTGACCTCTTAGCCAATGCAGTGGCAGAGGCTGGGCTCAATCTGGAAGAGCTGGAATCTGCGCTTCTGGAGAACGATCCCCTGCCTGAGATCAGGGCCAATCAAGATGCGCTGGATGCATCGGGGCACTGGGGTGTCCCTACCTTCGTTTTTAATGGTGAGCCCTTCTTTGGCCAAGACCGCGTGGCGACATTGCGGTGGCGGTTGGATCAAGTCGGCGTACCTCGTCGCTGATCTGAAAGCCCACGTTTGCGACGTGAGGTGGTTTACCTCTGTGGGCTGAGAAGGCAACCTGGCTCGGGCTCACTCTCGCGGTGCTGGTAGATAGCTGGGCATACTTGTCTAGCGTGGAGTGGCTGGTTGTTTAGAAATTTTCAGATGAAACGAATAGCACTGAGTGTTGTGGTGATCGTTGCTGTCGTAGTGGTCATTGCCTTTGCCGTGATCACCACCGAGCGCGGTCAAAATGTTCTTCTGAAAAAAGGCGCAAGGGCGGTTAACGGTGTCGCCCCCGCGTTTGATGACGGCTTGCATGTTTTCGTTTGTGGTAGCGCCGCTCCGATTCCAGCGCCGGGTCGTGCTCAGGCTTGCATAGCGGTTATTACGCCCGATCACTTCTTTGTCGTTGATACGGGCTCGGGGTCGGTGAATAACATTGGCCTAGAGCGCCTGCCTGTGGACCGGCTTGATGGGGTGCTACTGAACCATTTCCATTCAGACCATATCGTCGATCTCCCTACGCTCAATGTCATCAGCTGGGCGTCGGGCCATGATGGACCCTTGCGGGTGTACGGCCCTCCAGGCGTTGAGCAGGTTGTCACAGGTTTTAATCAGGCGATGGGTTTGGACCGGCTTTACCGCACTCGGCACCATGGCGAGGATTACCTGCCTGCCGCGTCGGGTGTCATGCTGGGCACCGAGCACTCGCCGGCATCCGAACTGGTGTTGGGCGATTTGCGGATCACGTCATTTGCTGCTGATCACTCGCCCGTTGAGCCGGCGGTGAGTTACCGTTTTGACTACAAAGGACGCTCTATTGTCATTACCGGAGATACGGTGGTTACCGACGATCTCAGGACGCAAGTGGCCACGGCAGATCTCTTACTCACCGACGCCTTGTCGCTTCCGATCGTGGAGACACTCCACGAAGCCGTTTCCGCTGCGGGCAATCGCCAGCTCACCAAGATATTGGAGGACATACAGGGGTACCACGCCCCTGTGAGCGATATCGTGGAGCTTGCCCACGCCAGCGACAGCACCATGGTTGCGCTGTATCACTTGGTGCCAGGCCCGCGGAACATCGTGATGGAGCAGGTGTTCAAGCGAGGGTTCACCGACGACATGGTGCTTACCCACGACGGTATGTGGTTTCACCTGCAAGCGGGCTCAAATGAGATCGACATCGAGCACTGAGTAGCGGGATCCTTCACTAGATGATTCGAGAAATTTCTTCAGAATGGGGGAAATTAGGCAGCCTCGAATGTATAGGGTGTTACGTGCAATTCGGAGGCCTCTTTCCGAAGCTCCCATAGATCAAACGCACTTTGTAATCTGAGCCAGTGATCAGCAGATGGCTTTTTAAATGCCAACTCTAGACGAACCGCCATCTCGGGAGTGATCGACCCTCGGCCATTCAACACCTTTGATAGCGTTTTTCGGCTGACATCCAAGTGCTCAGCAACATCAGTGATGGTGAGCCCTAACGGATCGATGACTAGCTCTTTTAATATCTCGCCCGGATGTGCGGGACTATGCATGCTCATCAGTGATAATCCTCATAATTGACGATCGCAGCGTCTCTGCCATCGAAAATAAACGTCACGCGCCAGTTGCCGTTAACGGTTACTGACCAAATGCCTTTGCGGGACCCAGACAGCTGATGCAATCGTAGACCCGGAAGATTCATGTCATCAGGTGACTCAGCTTGGTCCAAATTTGAGAGAATCAAACGCAGGCGTTTCACATGGCTGGTTTGTACGCCGGCGGTGCTTCCCGACCGGTAGAACTTTTCCAAACCTTTGTGTTTGAAGCTCTTTATAATGATTCCAGTGTAACCATTTAGGTTGCACTGTCAATGGCTGTGATATTTGAGCCCACTTAGAGCAGGGCCGAATCTCCGCGGCATCGGGGTGATATGCCATATGATCAGTTGGCAATTACCTAGTAAGAACACGTTGTGTCCGACTGAGGCTGTGCAACAATCCATGGGCAATCACTGAGAGGATCTCTGAAAATGCTCTGTCGATTTTTCGTTGTGGTGCTATTTGTGTTGCATACCCAAACCCTGTCAGCGCAAAACTTGAGCCAAGCTGAGCTTAATAACGCGGCTGAGCAACAGCTGCAGGCCACTGAGTTCATGCTCACGAAAGCGTATCAG
>CAJXNM010000065.1 GCA_913057135.1 uncultured Halieaceae bacterium | reverse complement strand
CAGCACACTTCGTCGATTTCTTCGGCGTCAACGATCAGGCGAACTTCGGCCCTGTCAGAGGGCGTCCACAGCAATTGCCCGCGGAAATTCCAGCGGTTCAGTTCGTTGAAAGTGGTGCCGGTTGTAAGGTTGTCGAAGTAACCATCGCGCTCGTTAGCGCTAGCGAATAAGCTGAAACCGACGGTATCTGAAAGGGGCCCTGTGACATCACCCCGAATAATCGTTTGGTTGTAGTTACCCACCGTGCCGCCAATTGAGCCACTAAACCCATCCAAATCGGGTTTGGCGGTTACCACGCTGATGACACCAGCAGACGCATTTTTACCAAATAGCGTGCTTTGGGGGCCGCGCAGTACCTCGATTCGCTCAACTTTTGGCAAGTCAGCAAGGGCACTGCCCACACGTGAGCGGTAGACACCATCGACAAAGACACCCACAGAAGGCTCAATACCCGGGTTATTAGCGCCGTTACCAAAACCCCGAATAATGAAGTTGGTTTGTGCGCTGCCCTGGAGCTGAGTTACCCGCAAGCTGGGAACGAGCGTCTGCAGGTCTTTGATGTCTAACACTTGTGACCGCTCAATCGCTTCGGCCGAAACGACAGAGACAGCAATTGGAATTTCCTGGAGCGTCTGCTGACGCTTGGTGGCCGTCACAACGACCTCTTCAAGCATACCTTGCGCTTGTGCGTTTATGGCTAGGGTGAGAGCTGAGACTAGGAATGGAACACTACCGGCTCGGTTGAGACGCATACAAACTTCCTCGTTGTCATTCTATTGTCGTTATTACATATGAGTGAGCGCTCTGATGGCGCAATGCAAAAGCTAGCAGCAGCTTGGGCAAAAAACTAGCGAGATTCGCCCAATTTCTAGCGTTTGCCCCGGTAGACAGGCGAAACACGGTGTTTACTTGCAAGGGGAAGAAGGGCTGTTCGCTTTATGAGAACTAATGAGCGCCGAGCTGGCCCTAGTGGACAGAAGAAAAGAGCAGGGTGATGGCTTTTCCCCTGGCATCGAGTATCTCGTATGCCGGGGTGAAACGGGCAGAGCGCTTAAAACTGGTATTTCAGGTTGGCGCCGTAGGTCCTAGGCTGATTCGGATAGCCGGACCAGCTTCCTTCCTGGGCTACAGATGGGAAGTTGGTGAGTAAAAACTGCTCGTCGGTGAGGTTTCGTACCCACAAGCGCAGTTCCCAAGCATCCAACTCCAAACCCATGCTAGCGTTGAGTAACTTCACTTCGCGAGTTCTTGCGCCAGCCGCTTCCAGCAGTAGGTTACCCGCGAATAGATCCCCCCCATCCTGGATGTCGACTTCTTTGTCGTACTGATAATCTGCCTGTACGTAGCCTTGGATTGATCCCAACATAAAGCTATAGGTGGCCGACGTGCTCAAACTCAGCTCGTGGATGCCCCCTGGCTTGGTGCCGCTGATATCCCCTTGAGCCGAGCCCACAAACGAGTCGTAGGTGGGGTCAAGCCATGTGGCGGACAGGCCCAGTTGCAATGAGTCGGTGGCCTGCCACAAGGTATCTAGCTCGGCACCCTTGACCGATTGCTCCCCCGCATTCGCAAGGGCAAAGCCTAAACCGGTGAAGACATTGCTTTGAAAACCTTCGATCGTTTGATCAAAAAGGGCGACATTAATATAGCCCCAGTCGGCTCTATATTTGGCACCCACTTCAAATACCTCTGATTCCTCGGGCCCTGCCAAGCGCTGGGTGAAGGTCAGGTTGTTCGGCAGCGTACCACCGCTAGCCACGACTGCAGCGGCCTCCTCTTGGGTCGGGCGCGAGTCTCGACTCAAGTTCCAAGATGAAGCTTTATAGCCCGTAGCGTAGCTCGCATAGATATTCATAGCGTCGGTAACGTCATAGGTTAACCGAAAGGTATAGGTGATTTTGTCGTCAGCCGAGCGGCCGTCTTCACCCGCGTTGGGTATACCCAGCAGCTGCGGCTGGAATTGAAGCGCCTGTAAGCCTAACAAGGGATTCTGTGCGGGATCAGACAGATCTAAGGCCGCGACGCCTTGGGCGACACCCGTCGTCACCTGCTGGAAGCCAGCGGCCCCCTGAGGTGTCGATGTTACCAATGCAATATTTTCCGGTGTTAAGGGTAAACCGAAGACCTGCTGAAAAGTCGTTGCTATACCTATGTTAGTCAGCGCCAATTGCCCGGCTGCTCCCTCAAGATCTAGCTTGGAGAATGTATCGCTGTTGAGTTGTGTTAATGAGACCTCCTTCTCATCATCGAGGTAGTTAAGCCCCACAGTGGCGGTGAGCCTGTCGCTTAAGCGAAAGTCCAATTGACCGAAGATAGAGTAGGTCTGGTTATCTTGGGTGGCGAAGTCCTCAACGCCTGTACCATCTTGGAAGAAGGTGCCAAAGGGCAAACCCAGAGCGCTCTCCAGCCCATCAATGGTGCCCGCGCCCGCAACCGGGTTACCTTGCCCGACGAGGAAGTAGACGTAGTCTCGGAATTGAGGTCCGTAGAACAAGCCCACGTCGTAGTCGATGGTCTCGTCAAAGTAGAACAGCCCCGCGGTCCAATCTACACGATCGCTGGTACCTGATAGCTGAAACTCTTGGGTAAACGTGCGGATGTCGGTGTAGTAATTGTTATTGCCAATAGCATCAGCGCCAGTGTAGTCGACGTCGCCGAAGGGTTGATCGGCGACCGAATCCCTGTAGGCCGTGATCGAGCGGAATTGCACACTGCCAAAGTCGGTCGTCCAATCCATAGCAGCACCCCAGTTTTCAGCGGTGGTTTGGGGGTCGACATTGTTGTAGGCCTGGAATGCAAAGCCGTCCTCGGGGATAAATGCCTGTCCACCCGACAGAAACTGCATCGCGCCACCGGTGGGTCCATTCACCAAATTAGCTACTGTGCAGCAAATTTCATCGAGCTCATCGTAATCAAAGATCATCCGTATTTCGGTACTCTCTGAGGGTGCAAACAGAAGCTCTCCCCGCAGACTGTAGCGGTCTCGATCGTTTTGCTCGGTGCCCAATAGCAGATTGTCACTGTAACCGTCGCGCTGGAAATAACTGCCACCAATACTAAAAGCTACGCTATCGGACAGTGGGCCCGTCACATAACCGCGGGCGTTGGTCTGGCCATAATTACCCACCCCTAGCTCGATGCTGCCGGTGGTCTCCGTCAGATTGGGCTTAGAGGTGACTACACTGATAACCCCTGCCGACGCATTTTTGCCGTACAGGGTGCTCTGTGGACCACGCAGCACCTCTATACGCTCTATATTCGGCAAATCAGAGATTCTCGCTTGGGATCGCGAGCGGTAGACACCATCAACGAACACGGCTACCGATGGTTCGATGCCCGGGTTGTTGGCGCCATTCCCAAAGCCACGAATAATAAAGTTAGTCTGCGTTGAATTTTGTAGCTGGCTGACGCGCAGCGACGGCACGACCGACTGCAAATCGAGTAGATCGCGTATTTCTGCGCGCTCGATAGTAACTGCGTTGACGACGCTGACCGCGATGGGCGTCTCTTGCAGGGTCTGTTGGCGTTTAGACGCCGTCACCACGACCTCTTCAAGAACGGATTGTGCGTGAGCACCTACAGCAGTAGTAAGGGAGGACACAGCAAAGGGCACGAAGGCCAGACGAGAGATGCGCATAGAGACTCCAAGTTATCTATTATGGTTGGATTTGTGTCTCGTCGGCTGTCATGTCAGACAGACCACTGCCGACCCCCCGACGTTATCACTGCGGGGGGGAATGTCCAGTGCTGTTAAAGCGAATTTAGCGTTTGGTTTTTTGATTGTCCGTTACGACTTGCGTTTGAGGCCCTTGCCCGGCAAGCCAGTGTGCTGGGTGGCAAAGGGTTTACCGCCAGCCTTAACCACCCGGTGACGTTTCGGTGGGTCCCTAGGTGGCACCAGGTGCATCTTGCCATTACCAATAAGATCTCGACGCCCCATTTTTTTCAGTGTTTCCCTCAGCATGGGCCAGTTGTCAGGATCGTGGTAGCGTAAAAACGCCTTGTGCAGACGCCGCTGCTTGAGTTTCCGAATAGCAGGGACAGCTTCGCTGTTGCGAGTGACGCGTTTCAATGGATTTTTGCCGCTGTGATACATGGCGGTAGCGGTGGCCATCGGCGATGGATAGAACGTTTGCACTTGATCTGCGCGGAAATTGTGTCGCTTGAGCCAAAGCGCCAGATTCATCATGTCGTCGTCGGTCGTACCGGGGTGCGCCGCGATGAAATAGGGGATTAGGTACTGCTTCTTGCCAGCTTCTCGCGTGTAGTGCTCGAACATGGCTTTGAATCGGTCGTAGCTACCGATGCCGGGCTTCATCATTTTGCTCAGTGGACCACTTTCGGTGTGTTCCGGCGCAATTTTCAAATAGCCACCCACGTGGTGAGTAACGAGCTCTTTCACATATTCGGGGGTTTCAACCGCTAAGTCGTAGCGGAGCCCCGAGGCGATGAGTACTTTTTTGATGCCGGGCAGGCTGCGGGCTCTGCGATACAGATGCACCAGTGGCGTCTGATCGGTGTTGAGATTTTTGCAGATACCCGGGAAGACACAGGATAGTTTGCGGCACTTTGCCTCTATCTCACTGCTCTTACAGGCCAGACGCCACATATTAGCCGTTGGCCCGCCCAAATCAGAAATGACACCGGTAAAGGCCGGACTTGTATCTCGGATTTTTTCGATCTCTCGGATGATAGAGTCTTCTGATCTGTTCTGAATGATGCGTCCTTCGTGTTCGGTAATCGAGCAGAAGGTGCAACCACCAAAGCAGCCGCGCATGATATTGACCGAGTGCTGAATCATCTCGAAGGCGGGAATCTTTGCGTCGCCATAGTCCGGGTGCGGCAGTCGCTGGTAGGGTAATTCGAAAACCCAGTCCAGTTCATCGGTGCTCAGTGGGATCGGCGGCGGGTTAATCCAAACATCACGATCTCCATGGGCTTGGATGAGCGCTGCGGCGTTATGTGGGTTGGTCTCTTTGTGCAGCACCCTCGATGCATGGGCGTACAACACCGGGTCGTCCTTAACCTGCTCGAAGGCGGGTAGTCGGATAACCGTTTGTTCCGGCTGGGTGCTCGCCATTAACCTAACGGGCTGTACGTCAACCACAGTCGCTTCTGCGGCGGCGCTGTCGCAGACTTCCGGCTCCATACCGTCGTAGGGGTTGGGATGGCTATCCACAACACCCACGGGGTCTACCGATGTCGAATCGACCTCGAGAAAGCCAGGCTCTGGGCCTCGGGTGACGAAGGCGGTGCCCCGCAAATCTCTGATATCGTCAATGGATTCGCCTGCTGCCAGCCGATGGGTAAGGTCGACGATAGCCCGCTCGGCATTACCAAAGAGCAGCAAATCTGCTTTGCTGTCGAGCAGCACCGACCGCTTAACCGTCTCACTCCAGTAGTCGTAATGGGCGATTCGGCGAAGGCTTGCTTCAATGCCACCAATGACAATGGGAACGTCGCGATAGGCTTCCCGCACACGCTGGCTGTAGACGGTCACGGCTCTATCGGGTCGCTTACCTGCCACATCCCCTGCAGTGTAGGCATCGTCGTTGCGACGCTTACGATCGGCGGTGTAGTGGTTGATCATCGAGTCCATGTTGCCGGCGGCGATACCGAAGTAAAGGTTCGGTCGTCCTAGTGCTTTGAAGGGGTCGGCGCTCGTCCAATCGGGTTGGGAGATGATACCCACACGAAAACCCTGGCCTTCCAGTACCCGTCCAATCACCGCCATACCGAAGCTGGGATGATCGACATAGGCATCGCCGGTGACGATGATGATGTCGCAGCTATCCCAGCCTAACTGGTCCATCTCAGCTCTAGACATTGGCAAATAGAGTGCAGGTCCCAGACACTCGGCCCAATATTTGCGGTAGTCATAGAGTGGTATTGGCGCGGAGCCTGTCATATGTGTTTATCCCTGAGCCTGCTGTCTTACGTCGTCGGGAACATCCAGTTGCGCCCCACAATGCTTGCAAAATTGAGCGTCCACGCTATGGTCACCCAAGGCACACACGGGGCAGTTCCATTGTAAGCGATCGTTGTTTCGGCGATTGAGGCGTTCCCACAATTTTGTGGTGATGATGGCAGTGGGTACCGCAAGTATCGAATAGCCCACAAGCATACCAAAAGCAGCTAGGGTCCGACCAAGTCCCGTTTGAGGGATCATGTCGCCGTAGCCCACGGTGGTTATGGTGACGACTGCCCAATAAATCGACATCGGGATGCTGGTAAAGCCGTGCTCGGGCCCTTCAATGACGTAAAGCACACAGCCGAACACCACCACGATGATCATCACCATCAGAAAGAAGACGAAGATGGCGCGGGAGGTTTTACGCAGGACTTCGATGATGTCATTGAGCTCTGAAAACAGCTCGAGTAAACGTAGCACCCGAAAGATACGCATGACGCGAATAAGTCGGATGATGAGTAACGGCGCAGCTTCAGGGAGCAAAAACGCTATGTAGGTAGGCAAAATAGACAGTAAATCAACAATGCCCCAGAAACTGAGCATGTAGCTTTTGCGGTGTTTCACACACCAGATACGCAGTGCATATTCAGCGGTGAATAGCAGTGTAAAGCCGACTTCCACACGCTGCAGCAGGGTGCCGTAGCGGTCGTGGATGTCGATAATGGAGTCGAACATCACCACCACGACACTGCTGACGATAAGCAGGAGCAGTAACAGATCGAAGCTTCGCCCGGCTTTTGTACTCGTGCCGAAGATGATTTGCTCTAGGTGCCTTTGCCGCGGGCTCTGTTGCCGCTCAGCACTGTTCATTGGGCGGATGCCTGTTCAATGAGCGGTGTGAGCCAGGGATAAACGTTATCCAAGATGATGGGCTGGGCCGCGGCAGTTGGGTGGATGCCATCGGCTTGCATCAGTTGGCTGTCGGTGGCTACACCGTCGAGAATGAAAGGTACTAGGGTTGCGCCAGTGCTGGTCGCCACCTGCTCGAAGCTGGCCATAAACAAGTCGGTGTATCGCTTGCCGAAGTTAGGGGGAATTGCCATCGATAGCAGAGCCACCCGAGCGCCGGCGCTCTGCGCCGCTTGCACCATGGCCGAGAGATTCTCCCGCATACGCTTAATGGGAAAGCCTCTAAGGCCGTCGTTACCCCCTAGCTCGATGACCACAACGGCCGGTTGATGGCTGTTCAGTAACTCGGGTAAGCGTCTGAGCCCACCACCTGTTGTATCACCACTAATACTGGCGTTCGCCACTTGCCACCCGGGGTGTTCTGACGCTAGCCGTTGCTCAAGCAGGGCGACCCAACCTTGCTCGAGATCCATGCCATAAGCAGCACTAATACTGTCACCCAACACCAGTAGGCTGTGTTCCGCACTCGCCGAGGGCGTATGCTGCCCTAGTGTGAGCACGCCCAGTGTTACCAATAAGCGCCCAGCTTGGGATCCGGCGCTGGCAATGGGCCGTACTACTCGCCGGAGGAACAGTTGCATGATCACAGTGGATAATCTCCAAAAAACAGTCGCTATCGCCGACGGTGAATTGACGATCCTGAGAGGGATAAGCTTCGAAATCAAGCCATCAGAAACCGTGGCTATTGTAGGGGTTTCTGGCTCGGGTAAGTCGACGTTGTTGGGCTTATTAGCGGGTCTCGATGTTGCGACCGAGGGTGATGTGATCATTGATGGTGTGGCCCTGTCGAACTTAGATGAGGATGCGCGGGCCGCCCTGCGCGCCGAAAAAGTCGGCTTTGTGTTCCAGTCTTTTCAACTGTTACCGGCACTCACAGCGCTTGAGAACGTCATGTTACCCCTTGAGTTGGCGGGTAAATCCGATGCATCAGGCATAGCCCGGGATTATTTGAGTCGGGTAGCGCTCGCTCACCGAACGGATCATTACCCCACTCAGTTATCGGGCGGGGAGCAGCAGCGGGTTGCCATTGCTCGAGCTTTCGCTGCAAGCCCGACTATTTTATTCGCCGACGAACCTACGGGTAATCTCGACGCCGAGACCGGTGGCAACGTGATCGACTTGCTGTTTGAGCTCAACGCTACGGAGGGCACCACCTTGGTGCTGGTGACCCATGACGAGCGCCTGGCACAGCGCTGTCAGCGTCGCTTCCGAATGAATAATGGCGCGCTGGTGGCGGGGGACTGATATGGCCGGCGGCTTATCGGCACGAACACTGTTGCTTCGCGATTGGCGCAGCGGCGAACTCAGCATTCTGTTGGCCGCGCTGGTCTTAGCGGTTGCGGTGGTGGTCAGCATCAGCGCTTTTGTAGGAAGCTTAGAGAGTACCCTCAAGGCCGAAAGCCAGCGGTTTTTAGCCGCTGATCGTGTGGTGCAGTCGAGTCGCCCGCTCCCGGAACAGTGGCCGTCGCAGGCACAGGCGCAGGGGTTAGCGACCGCCGTGACGCTGGGTTTTCCCTCCATGGTGGTCACCGACAGCGACGCGATGTACTTGGCTTCGATCAAGGCGGTCAGTGATGACTACCCACTGCGTGGCGAGTTACAGCGCAGTACGGATCCCTATGGGGTCATCGAGACCACCAAGCATATTCCAGCGCCGGGGGAGGTGTGGTTAGCGCCACGGCTATTTGCATTGTTGGATATCGATATCGGTGCCACTGTGTGGGTTGGCGAGGCGCCACTGACGGTGACGGCAACTATTCGCGGCGAGCCCGATAGCACCAGTGCCATGTTCGGCTATGGGCCTCGGCTACTGATGAATTTGTCAGACATCGATGCCACAGGGGTGATACAACCCGGCAGCCGCGTGCAATGGCGTCTTCTGCTCAAAGGTAATCCCGCAGATTTGCTTTTATTCAATGATTGGCTCGCGCCTCAGTTGGTGCAGGGGCAGCGTGTACTGGGGGTCAATGAGAGCCAGCCCAGTATTGGTCGCACCCTCGAGCGCGCTCAGGGTTTTTTACTACTGGCTGGCAGCCTGGGTGTGGTGTTGGCCGCGGCGGCCATTGCACTCGCGGCTCGGCGCTTTAGCGAGCGTCACACTGATGCGGTGGCGGTCATGAAGAGCTTGGGAGCCAGCACCCAACGCATCAGCCGTTTGTATGGGTCGGCGTTACTGCTACTGGGTGTGGTTGCCACTATTTTGGGGTGTGCCGCCGGTTGGCTGATTAAAACCGGTTTCTTTGCCCTGTTCGGATCACAGCTTGGTATCACTGCTGGAGCCAGCGGCATCGAACCGTATTCAATTGGCGCAGTGACTGCATTGGTGTGTTTAGGCTTCTTTGCTTGGCCACCGCTGCGTCGCTTGAGTCGAGTCCCACCACTGCGCGTTTTGCGCCGAGATATCGATGCCAGTACCGCCCAGCGCGCTATCGATTACGTCTTCGGCGGCGCTGCCATGATTGCGCTCATGCTCTGGTATTCGGGTGATATGCGTTTGACCGCCGGTGTGGTTGGTGGTTTGGTCATTACCGTTTTGCTTGGTTTTATTGTTGCCAAACTTTTGTTGGGCGGTACGCGGGTTGTTGGCAGTGCTGCAGGCAGCGTGTGGCGCTTGGCCCTTGCTGGGCTGGTGCGTCGGGGCAATGCCAATGCCCTGCAGATGGTTATTTTCGGTGTTGCCATCATGCTGCTGCTGGTTCTAGTGATGGTGCGTACCTCGCTCATTGACCAATGGCAGGCCCAACTACCCCCCGGCACACCCAATCATTTCTTGTTGAATATTGCCCCCGAGCAACGGGTACCGCTTGCTGACTTTTTTGCCGAGAACGATATTGGCTCGGAAGCGGTTTATCCCATGACCCGTGGCCGCGTCATGGCGGTGAATGGAGAGGCTCTGGCACAGCCTGACAATGTGTCCGCAGAGAGGCGTCAGCGCGAGGCTAATTTTACCTACAGCAATGAACTACCAGCCGCCAATGAAATACTTGAGGGTGCTTGGTGGGAAGCGGATACGTTGGAGCCATTGGTTTCTATCGAGCAGGGTTTTGCTAAACGCATAGGCGCGAATGTGGGCGACAGCCTTGAGGTGCGAATTGGCGCGGAATCTTTGACGGTAACCGTGGCCAGTCTTCGCAGCGCGGACTGGCAGAGCATGAAGCCCAATTTCTTTATGATTTTTCCGCCCGCGGTTTTAGCGTCATTTCCCAACGTTTATCTAACGAGTTTTCATTTGCCCAACGAGCGCAAGGCGACATTGAACGCGTTGGTGCGAACATTCCCGACGCTTACCGTTATAGAGCTTGACGTTGTCATTGATGAGATTCGCAGCATCGTCAACCGAGTAGGGCAGGGCATTGAGCTGGTGCTCATTGTCATTCTGAGTGCCGGGGCTTTGGTACTTATTGCGGGTGTGCAAGCCAGCGTCGATGTCAGGCTGCACGAGAGTGCTCTACTGCGCGCACTCGGTGCACCCAAAGGTTTGTTATTGGGTGCTTTATGGATAGAGTTTGCCACCCTGGGTGCCTGCGCGGCCTTGCTGGCTATCGCCGGCGCTGAGGTGGCCGTTTGGGCGCTCCAGACCCAAGCCCTCGATTTGTACTATAAGCCAAGCTACGCGCTTTGGCCTGGGGCATTGCTGGCGGGTGCCGTCATTATCGGTGCCTTGGGCGTGGCGAGTTGTCGTCGAGCGGTACAGGCGCCACCGCTCGTCGTGCTGAGGGATAGCTGAAGGGTG
>CAJXNM010000064.1 GCA_913057135.1 uncultured Halieaceae bacterium | reverse complement strand
GAGCATCATTTGTGAAGTGTTGCGCCGCGACTAACGAGCTCTTCTAAGGCTTTTTCTCCGGTATCCTGAGCGACGGCGGCGATTAAATCAGTCAGGATGGTGACTCCTTGACCCGCTCCGAGGGCGTCAATGACGCTCGCCCGAACACAGTGATCGGTGGCAATTCCCACCACATCGACCTCGGTGATCCCTTGCTCGTCAAGAATGTCAGCAACGGTCTTACCGTCGTCTGACACCCCCTCAAACATCGAGTACGACGGCTCTCCTTGTCCTTTCTTGATATGAACATCCACCCGCGACGTATCCAAGTCCGGATGGTATTCGGCACCCTTGCTGCCCGCCACGCAGTGTACTGGCCATTTGTCGACGAAATTCGGGGCTCCCCCAATGGCGAAATGACCGCCGTTATCCGTGTTGGCATCGTGCCAATCTCTAGACGCCAGCACCAAGTCATAGTTATCCCCATGGGTGGTGAGATAGGTGCTGACGTCTCTTGCGACCTGCGCACCACCGGTCACGCCTAGCGCACCACCCTCGGTGAAATCGTTTTGAATATCGACAATCAACAAACCACGCATACCATCACCTCATTTCTCTTTGGGAGACTTCCAGTGTGACAGGTTTTGGCTCCAGCCCGATACGTCCCCTGGCAAGTAAGCCTCATCATCTCGATTGGCGTTATCCGCTGCAGGCTCGGTAGCGTTGATTGAAAAAAGAGTTCCGAGCTGTCGTATGCTTTGACATGACCTTTCGGCCCTAATGTGCCCCGTTTGCTTGCCTAGTCATCTTGTCTGTGGCGATTCAACACCAGTAGAAGTGAAAGGCTGAATCTACGGGCCTGTTGCTCTCCTGAACAATCGACTAGACTCCGACCTGCGGGCTGCGTCCGAGTGGTGTGGTGGTGTCTTAATGTGTCGATCTTTTTGGTCGATGTACCGGGTCGGCAACAAAGTAGTTACCTATGAGTTTGATAAATTCGCGTCTCCGCCTTCAGTGCTTCGCTGAACTTTTAATAGCGATTGCCGCAGAGCAGGTCGGGACCTCAGGGCTTAAAGCATCCGAAGGATTCACGCAACCGATTCCCGCAGCGTTTGCGGTAGTGGGTTATATCCTGTCCTTTTATTTCTTCGGTCGCAGTATGCGCGCCTTGCCGATGGGGCTTGCTTATGCATTGTGGTCGGCGATTGGCATGCTGCTGGCTACGGGCATTGGTATAGCGATGTTTGGAGAAGCGCTGACGCTCCTTAGTGCCACTGGGGTGGTATTAATTATCGCCGGTGTAGTGGTATTGAGCCTCGGGCCGGAGTCGGAATGATGTGGATTGGGTATCTAGCACTCGCATTTGCCATAGTTTTCGAGAACATGGGTACGACTGCGCTCAAAGGATCAGAGGGACTCAAAAAGCGAGGCCTCGTAGTCGTTTCTGTTGTCGGCTACGTGCTCTCGTTTGTTTTAATGGGGGAGGCGCTTGCTCGCCTCCCATTAGGACTCACCTACGCGATTTGGTCAGGTTTGGGTGTTGTTTTGGTGACCGTGCTTGGCGTCGTGATTTATGGTGAAAACTTCAATCGCCGTATCGCTCTTGGATTGATTCTGATCATCGCTGGAATTCTACTTACCAATCTTTCAGTGGAATCAGGATCCCCCGGTGTTGGACTCAAATGATATGGGCTCTGCCGGGGCATTTAACTCGGGAATCAATGCTCTGAGCATGTCGTGATGCTCGCGCACTGCCTTCTCTGAATCCCCAAGGATCGCTTGCTGCCAATACTGCGATGCGTTTGCCTCATAGTGCAGCTCGCAAGCGCGCTTATCCTCTATCATGACCGCATCATCGATCTCCAGGGAGAGCGCGCGTGCGTCACGCATGCTTTCTGATTCCCCATCGTATCGATAAGTTGCGCCTGTCATGACCGAATGTGTGGCATCGATTGGAATCGATCGGTAAAAGCCAACCGATTCCGGATAGAACATGAGCACCGATACCGGGAACATACCGATGTATAGCCACGCTCGAGGTAATTCCGCAAAGGGCTCAGGGTGTTGATCGACCAGCGCGCGGTAGCGCTGATTGAGTTCATGGCGTGGTTCTGATTCGTTAAACGGCCCACGAATACGGTGCGTCCCCTCTATCCACGGTCCTTCTTCGTATCGACCGCCGTAGAGATCGCTGAGGCCTCGATGGATCGTGGGGCAGTGGTAGCACTCGTTGTCGACATCTACCATCGCTTTCCAGTTCACCGGTGTGACTGGGCTACTGTAGATCCCATCTGTAGGTTGGAGAGATTCAAGTGGGTAAGGGTGAAGCTCGGCTTCGTGACGCTGCATCATTGCAGCGACGCTTGGCTGTGGACCTGCTTCAAATCGTATGAACATAAAACCACGCCAGATCTCAAGCTCGATGCCTTTCAGTCCCCATTCACGAGGGTCAAGCTCTGGGAAGTTGTCTGGCTGGGCTGGTCTTTTGAGCTGACCGTCGAGGTCGTAGACCCAAGCGTGGAAGGGGCATGCAAGTGCGCCACGACAATGCCCGCTCTCACCTTCCACCAACCGTGATCCCCGGTGCCGGCAAGTGTTGTGAAAAGCACGGACCTCGTTGTCGCGACCCCTGATTACCAGTGCGCGCTCCCCAAGCAGATCAAATGTTAGCCAGTCACCACTTGCCGGAATGTCGTTAACATGGCCAACAACATGCCAATGATTCGCAAAAACTCGCTTCGCTTCGACTGATAGTAGCCGCTCGCTTCGATAAGTCCAGGCGGGTAAGCCTGCCCTGTTCCACTGTTGATTCGACGCCATAATGCAGTTTTCCTTGTGTAATTTTAAGCGCTATTTCCTTTAGCCTACTGATGCAACGTCGGCTTCCCCCATAGCTGCGCGTCAAAGTAGTGAAGGGCTAAGGTCTAGTCAAGGAATGCACCTTGGTGGGCGGGTTTCAGGGCTATAGATCCCGAGGCGTGATCTGGTACCCTTGGGTTTGACTGTGAAGGAGATCCCTCTATGGCACGCTGGCAATGTTTAATCTGCGGCATGGTTTATGATGAAGCGGAAGGTTTGCCTGATGACGGTATCGCTCCAGGCACGCGTTGGGAGGATGTGCCGGCTGACTGGACCTGCCCCGACTGCGGCGCAATGAAAGATGATTTCCAATTGATACCTGATGATGGCGGTTAGCGGGCTGTGTGATGCTATGGGTGTTAACGGTGGATCTGTAACTTTCTTGATTGTGCATTGGTACCCAAAGAAGGTCACCCACCAGAATGCGTCATCGAGCCACCCTTAAGCATCGCCCAAAGTCGCGCGAAACGTTCGGTATCTGTACTGCGACGGGTTACCCACTCAACGTGCTGATCGGGTGCTGCATGTGGATCCAGGCGGATACCCCACAGACCTGTTATCTCATTGGGTAAATGCGAGTAGCGCATGTCGACGACCAGTAGTGGATCGTTTTTGTCGACCGCAAGGTGGTCACTGGAGAACCAGCGGAATCGCTCGATGTCGCCGGCTTGTTGGGATGTTGAGTCGAGCCAGGGGAACTGCTCTGTCACGTTGAGTTTATCTACGTGATCACCTTTAAAGGTTGTCAGCGTCATACCCGGTCGCACAGCATCGACCCAGAATTGGCCATCATATTCGTAGATGGTCTTCCACAAGAGCACATTCCCAAAGCTTGGTTTTGCCGAAACGGTGATCTGATCATGGCCTCTCATGGTTGCTAGTTTCAGGCCTGCGTCGATCGCTCTGGCTTCTTGTATCGCCCCCAATGTTAGGTACATGGCGCCCCATGCCACCCCCACCCAGGCGGCCAATCGCGACTGCTTGAGGGCTGCGATTAAGACACAAGCAAGGACAGGAAGGGTGAACAAAGGGTCGATGACGGAAACGTTGTTCCATGCGACACGGGTGTTAGCGAATGGCCAGAACAGTAACGTACCGTAGGTCGTACAGGCATCGAGCAATCCGTGAGTACCGTAACCTAAACATGCAATGAGCCATATGGACAAAAAGCCCATCTGGTTACGCAGGAATAGCCAAAACACAGATGCACACAGCGCAGCACCGATAGGTATAAAAATCAGCGAGTGAGTGAATTGTCGGTGAAACTCAAGTTGTAACAGCGGATCAGTCGACGATCGAATGAAGACGTCAAGATCGGGAGCCATGCCCGCGAGCGCACCAATACAGCCAACGCGTAGTAGATACCGTTGTCCAGAGGCGGGCTTTTCTAGTAGAGCCTGTGGTGCAAGTGCGCCGACGGCTGCTTGGCTGAGGGGGTCCATAGGCACCTTTCTAGCGTCTTTTAGCCACTTGTGGCCATTGCAGTGAGCTACACAATTTGGACTACTGTTCGGCGCAGCACGCCTCTAGTCACTCCAATGAACCCTGTGTAGTGTTGCCAGCATCATAAATGATCGCCGGGCGTCGGTAGTAGATGCCGACTCTTTGACAGTTGAATGCCGAATGTCCCAGCGTCAATAACAAGGAACCTAGAATGACAGGCAGCATAGGGCCGTTGTTGGCTGCAGATGAGCAATTTAATCATCAAGTAGTAGAGACTTTCGCCACGGTTGGCCAAAGCGATCCGGCGTGGGCTGAAAAAGTTTGTGGCATGGCCGCTGCTATCGATGGCTCTTGGCAAATCGGTTTCGGTTTTGGTAAGTACAGCAATCGCAATGTGGTCGATGCCTACGCCGGCATCGCCCGAGGCAGTGAGCAATGGGTGGTACGTGGTAGCCGCTCTCTTAACAGCGACCCGAATACTGTGAATGTGGGTCCCATTCGGTATCACATCATCGAGCCTCTCAACTGTATTCGTGTTGTTCTAGAGCGTAACGACGCACAGCCCATTGCTTTCGATATCACCTTTCATTCTGCCGCTGGCTGTGTGGTCGAGGATCGAGAAGATCGTAGAGATATGTTCGGCTACCGACGTAGCACCGATCAGATCCGCTTTCATCAAACCGGTGTCGTCAGCGGGTGGTTGGAAGTTGATGGCCAGCGTGTCGACATCGATCCGGATCATTGGGTGTCTACCCGGGACAAATCCTGGGGTGTGCGCCCCAGTGTCGGTGTGCCGATGACCGATATGCAGCCGGAATACCATGAGCATATTGCGCAAGCTTTAGCCATATGGAACCCCTTGTTGTTCACCAAACCCGATGGCTCGCGCTATGCCTTCCACCACTACTACCTGAAGTTTGCGGGCGCAGGCTTTTTGCACGAGCGGGTACAAGGGGGCTTTGAAAATGAGCAGGGCAAAACCGATATCGTTGTGGCCATGACACCCAAGCTAGAGTTCGATCCGGCGACCAAGCGACTTCAAGCCGGTGAATTTGTCTTGGCACTGGCAGATGGTTCTGAGCGCACACTGCCTTTTGAAAAAATCGGTGAGACCGGTTTTTACTTGGGAGCGGGCCATTATCACGGTGGCGATGGTCATTACCACGGTAGCTGGAGGGGTGAATTTTTTCTCGACGGCGATCATGTACCGGACGCTGCGTGTCCCGATGTCATAGCACGGTACGGTCAATTCCGAGACTGTCTTATTCGGGTTACCGATGGCGATGCCATCGGCATAGGTAATTGTCAGACCTACATTCATGGTGCGTGGCCAGAATTTGGTCTTTCGGGTAATGAGCCTAGGTTCTGAGTTAAGCCACTGTGAAGGTAACTGCCCGTAATAACGTGTTTTAGGAGAAACCAGATGATCGATGTCGTTGAGTCCCCCGAGGCGGTGAGCGCCCAGTGGATGACACAAGTGTTGACACAATCAGGGCACCTCGATGGCGGCAAAGTGGTGGACCTTGATTGTGACATTATTGGCACGGGAAAGATGGGCGACAATGCGCGCTTCACGCTGCGGTATGACTCAGTTCAGTCCAAGGCACCCACTACGGTTGTGGGCAAATTTCCTGCGAGAGACCCCGCCACCCGTCAGATGGCGGGTGCCCAGGGCGCCTATTACAACGAGGTGATGTTTTACCGCGAATTCGCGGGCCGCACTGATATGCGCACGCCGCATATTTTTGCCAATGCGATCAGTGAAGATCGACAGACCTTTACGCTGATCATGGAAGATTTGTCCCCTGACAAACCCGGCAGTCAGTTGGTGCCGGCGACATTGTCGCAGCTTCAACATGTCGCCAAAGAAGCGGCGAAGCTATCTGCAAGTTTCTACGGTGATCCCACCCTTGCCGAGGTCGATTTTATTCAGAGTCCGCTTACGGATGGGGGCGGTGCTATCGCCCAAGCCTATTTACAGCAATGCTGGCCAGGATTTTTGGAGCGTTTCGGCGATGCGCTGAGTGACGACTGTAAAGCCTTTGGCACTCGTTATGTGGATCATCACAACGCGGTTACTACCCGGTTTCAAGGGCCTCGCACCCTGGCCCATGGGGACTTGCGCGCAGAGAACATTCTGTTTGGTGAGACCGGGTGCTGTGTCATCGACTGGCAAACGATGATTGAAGCCAGCCCCTTAACGGATTTGGCCTACTTCATGGGCAGCAGCCTTGATGTGGCAGATCGGCGCTCCTGGGAGAGAGAGGTGGTGGCGCAGCACAGTGAGTTATTGGCGGCTCTTGGGGTGGCGTTATCTGTCGAGGAGTGTTGGTCACAATATCGCGAGCAGTCCATGCATGGCCTTACGCTGACGATTCTCGGCGCCAGCTTTACTGCACCCGACCCCCGTGGTGATGCCATGTTTCGAACCGTCATTCAGCGTCAGTTGCAGCATTGTCTCGACATGAACGCGGCTGAATTTTTTCCCTAGAGTCCGCTTCGTCGCGACAACTCGATTGATTCATCTGCTTGCTCAGAGATTACGACCATGATTACTGCTTTCGACGATTACTGCGTTCATCAAACCGCGCAACCCATCGCTGAGCCCTCACAGAGCGACCGCAATTTTTACGACCGGTACTGGTTTAACGGCTTCGATGAGCAGGCGGGTTACGTGTTCGAGGTGGGTCTGGGTCTGTACCCAAACCGCCATGTCATGGATGGTCATTTCAGTGTGGCGATGGGTGATACGCAGGTTGCCTTCCACGCATCGCGACGGGCACCTACGGAGCGCAGTGACACATCAATTGGACCGCTGCGCCTATCGGTTGAGCAGCCATTGCGGTCGTTGCGGATCGTCTTGGAGAAAAACGCGCACGGTATTGAATGCGATCTCACCTTCATTGCCGCCAGCGCTCCTCATCAGGAGCCCGCGAGTGTACTGCGGGATGGCGGGCACTTGATTATGCACACCACTCGGTTTACCCAGTTCGGTTATTGGACCGGATGGTTCAGTATTGACGGCAAGCGTTTTGAGGTAAGTCGCGCCTATGGCACTCGAGATCGCTCTTGGGGAGTAAGGCCAGTGGGTGAACCCCAGGGGGGCGCACCAGGCCTGTTGAATCAGAAACCATCGGTCTATTGGATCTGGTGTCCTATCAATTGGGGTCACTTTGCGACCCATATGGGTACTTTTGAAGACCCAGAAGGCCGTCCCACGCAATTGAGTGCCGACCGATTTCCCCTTTACGAGACCCCCGATCTTATCCCGTCGGATGAGGTGGACGGTTTTGTTTCGATGGCCGCGATTGGGCACGATATGGAGTATTACTCGGGCACACGATTTCCATCGACAATGAATCTGCGAATGCAAAGTCCTAAGGGGGAGCGTTATGACATCAACTTAACGCCCCTGCAGCGTTTTCAAACCCTGGGCGTGGGTTACAACCATGCCGAATGGGGTCATGGTTATTGGCGGGGTGAACTCGAGACAGGACGTGAAGATTGGGATTTGAGTCAGGTCGATGCTGAGTCCCCGCAATTTATCCATGTTCACCAGGTAGTCCGTGCCGAAATGGATGGCCAAACAGGAATGGGCATACTGGAGTCGCTGATCCTTGGACCCCACAAACGCTCGGGCTTGAGCGGACTATTCGACGGCGCGGCGTGATTTTGTTTTAGCCTTTGGGGATGGTAATTCGGAGACCGTTTCCATGCCACAGTCTATTTACATCTTAGGCGGTAGTCAGACCGATTTTGCTCGTAATTGGTCCCGCGAGGGTCTTGAGCTCATTGATATGTTCAAGGCATCGATCGATATGGCCTTGCTCGACGCCCAATTGGAGCCAGCCGATATCGACGTTGGTCACGTGGGTAATTTCGTTGGTGATTTGTTCGCTGGCCAGGGCCTGCTCGGTGGTTTTTTTGGCCAGTGTTATGACGCCTTTGCCACGCTGCCTACGTCTCGACATGAGGCCGCTTGTGCTTCTGGTTCCATGGCCATCTTAGCGGCAATGCGTGATATCGAGTGCGGTCACTATAACACCGCCTGTGTTATTGGCCTCGAACTCATGCGCAACGTCGATGGCAGGACGGGTGCCAGCCACCTTGGGGCTGCGCGCTGGCAGGGTCATGAGGCCCTAGACTGCAATTTTCCCTGGCCGTTCATGTTCGATCGTATTACCCGCGAGTACGACCATCGCTACGGTATTGACGAGGAGGATCTCGCCACCATCGGAGCCATTAACTTTGCTAATGCTAAATTGAATCCTTGTGCCCAAACCCGTGACTGGCATTTCCCAGAAGGCTGCTTTGCCCGAGACGATAGCTGTAATCCTGTGATCGAGGGCTGTGTGCGTAAGTTTGACTGTGGCCAAATTACCGATGGCGCTGCAGCCCTTATTCTTGCTAACGAATCGGTTGCTACTGATTATGCACGTCGAACTGGGCAGGCCCTCTCGGATATTCCTCGAATCAAAGGTTGGGGGCATCGTTCGGCGCCCATCGAGTTAGAAACAAAACTTGCCCAATCTAAAACACAGCCCTTGCTTTTCCCCCACGCGGCACAGGCCCTTGAGGATGCCCGTCGGCGAGCTGGGTTTACAGATATCACTGACCTTGACGGCATGGAGACCCATGACTGTTTCACGATTACAGAGTACTTAGCACTCGATCATGCGGGTCTAACCGGTCCGGGAGAGGGTTGGCGGGCTATTCGCGATGGGCGTATTGCCCGTGATGGTGATTTCCCGGTGAACGCAAGTGGTGGATTAATCGGCTTGGGGCATCCTGTTGGGGCTACGGGGGTTCGTATGGTGTGGGATTGTGCCCGTCAGGTGGCAGGTAAGGCGGGTTCATTACAGATTCCAAACGCTAAAAATATGCTGACGTTTAATTTGGGGGGTAGTGCCACCACCTGCGCTAGCTTTGTCGTGGGTGTTGGACGATAAGGACGTAACTACCGACCTATGAAACCGGTTTTCATCTATGACGCTATTCGATCGGCGCGCACCCGTGCCAAAACAACCGGTGGTTTGCATGCGTTGACACCGCCGGCACTCCTGGCCCAACTGTACGCGACCCTTATGCAGCGCACGGGTTTGGAGCCGGCGCTGTTGACTGAGGTGATTCTTGGTTGTGTGACGCAGCAGGGGGAACAGGCGGGAAACATCGCTAAAACATCAGCCTTGTATGCTGGGCTCCCCAGTCATGTCGCTGGCATGACGGTTAATCGGTTTTGTTCCTCTAGTATGGATGCCATTAGCATCGCGGCACTGAAAATTGCCGCAGGCCAGACGCGCGCCATTATTGCCGGCGGCATTGAAATGATGTCGAGGGTACCGTTGCTTGCAGATGGTGCTCGTGTGTTTACCGATATGCCCTACGGCATTGCCAATCAAACCCTGTTGATGGGCAGTGGTGCCGACCTTATTGCAAGCCGATTGGGCATTACTCGCGAGCAGTGCGATGCGGTGGCGTTACAGAGTCAACGGCGTGCTGCGGTGGCGCGCTCAGAAAGTCGCTTTAGGTCTATCGTGCCAGTGCAGGTTAATGGCAATACGGTCGTACTCGATGAATGTATTCGAGCGGACCTAACGGCTGAGCAGCTTGCCGTCTTACCCCCTGCATTTGCCGATTTGGGTGCAGCCGATGCGGATGCGGCACAGCTCGCGGCCGCTGAGCATCTGTCGCGCATAAGCCATGTGCATACCGCAGGTAACTCACCCGCTATGTGTGATGGCGCATCGCTGCTCTTGATCGGTGATGCCAGTCTCGGTGAGGCGCTTGGCTTGGCGCCAAGAGCGCGTATTTTGGCAACGACAACCGCCTGCGGTGACCCTATGGAGGTGTTGGCGGGCTGTATACCGGCGACCCAGCAAGTACTCCAAAACAGCGGTTGTTCAATGGGCGATGTGGATTTGTTTGAAATCCACGAGGCCTTCGCGGCTACGGTCGTTAAGGTGCGTAAAGAACTGGCAATTGATGATGCTAGGCTGAACGTCAACGGCGGGGTTATTGCTCTGGGCCATCCCATGGGGGCAACGGGCGCAATCATGACTGGCACATTACTGGATGAGTTGGAACGGCAAGACCTCGAGTTGGGCGTGGTCGCTACCAGTGGCGCCGCGGGTAGTGGCAGCGCTCTACTATTGCAACGTTAGGGATTACAACATTAGTGGATTGGGCTTTGTGGCGCAGCTTTCAACGCCAATGGCAGCGTGTGCAGCACTGATAGGGGTCAATTTAAAGAGCGACTGTGCGGAAGGCTAATCCCCTCACAGTAAAACCTAGCGCTATGAGGGTGATTAGCCCAGCAGTGAATGCCGCAAGCACCAAGCTCTCTGCCATGGTCAATCCCCAGGGCATCGCAGGTGTGAATGAGCACAAGTTGCGCACCTCAAAAATGGCAGGGAACCACTGATCAACCGCAAACCAGCTGGGCATGCCCAATTGAAACTCACAGCTGCTACTACCCACACCTTGCTCCAGTTGGTAGAGGACATGGCTGCGTTCACCAAGGCCGATTACAGATGCAAGGGTCACCAGCAGTAGGCTCACTCTAATGAGGCGGTGTTGAAGAACTGCTCCCAGTGCACCCAGTAAAAAAAGTGCAACGACCCAGAGGCGGACCTGTACACAGATTTGACAGGGTTCCTCTCCCAATGCGTACTGGTAGTACAGCGCGACACCCAAGACGGCGGCGGCGGTAGCCATTTGGCATAGCCAAAAAGCGC
>CAJXNM010000063.1 GCA_913057135.1 uncultured Halieaceae bacterium | reverse complement strand
GGCGACGGTAGAGCGGAATACATCTAGGGTAGCCATGGCAATACCAAAACCTCGACCCTCTTCGCCGACCATGTGGCTAGCGGGTACACGGCAGTCGGTGAAGCTGAGGGTGCCCAAGGGGTGTGGCGCCACAAGGTCGATACGCTCGGTCACTTCGAAGCCGGGCGTATCGGCGGGCACAAGAAAGCAGCTGATCCCTTTACTGCCCCCTTGGTCATCGGTGCGCGCAAATACCGTGTAGAAATCGGCAATGCCAGCGTTTGAGATCCAGGTTTTACAACCATTAAGTACCCAGTGATCGCCGTCTTTATGTGCGCGACATTCCATGGCTGCCACATCGGAACCTGCATTGGGTTCGGACAGGGCAAAGGCACTGATTTTTGCCCCTGCGGCGACGCTCGATAAGTAGGTACGTCTCAGATGCTCACTACCGAATAGGGATACGGGTCCGCTGCCAAGACCCTGCATGGCGAAGGCAAAGTCGGCGATGGCACTGTGCCTGGCAAGGGTTTCGCGAATAAGACACAGACTGCGTACATCCAGGCGTTCCATGATACCGCCACAGTCTGCGGGCACCGCATAACCCAGATAGCCCGCCTGACCCAGCGCCGCGACGATGGCTTTACAGGTGCCATCGAGATCGTGGTGCTCATTGGCTGTGAGCCTGGGCAGTTCGCTCCCTGCCCAGCTATCGAGGGAAGTTTCTAATGCCCGATGATCGGCATTGAAGAAGGGCCAGTCGAGATAGGTTTTATCGCTCATAGTGGGGCCTCAGAGAGTATCAACGTGGACTACATTCGGTTAATTGCCTTCGAAAACGGGTTTTTCCCGGGCGACAAACGCGTCGTAAGCGCGGGTGAAATCGCCGGTCTGCATGCACAGCGCTTGGGCTTGGGCCTCGCACTCAATGGCTTGGTCGACGGACATAGACCACTGCTGATGTAGTTGGGTTTTGGTGATGCCATTGGCAAATGTCGGGCCGGCAACAATACGTGCCGCCGCCTCATGGGCTGCCCCCAGGGCGTCATCGCTAATTGCATTGAAAAAGCCCCAGCGCTCTCCCTCTTCGGCGCTCATCGATCGGCCGAAGTACAAGAGTTCACTGGCGCGACCCTGGCCAATAATGCGCGGCAATATTGAGCAGGCCCCCATGTCGCAACCTGCTAAGCCTACGCGGTTGAATAGAAATGCCACCTTGGCATCACTGCTGGCGTAGCGCAGGTCGCTGGCCATGGCGATGATCGCGCCGGCGCCGGCACAAACCCCTTCGACTGCACTAATGATAGGTTGCGGGCAGGCACGCATCGCTTTGACCAAATCGCCGGTCATGCGCGTAAAGGCCAGCAGCTCGGTGGTGCTCATGCGGGTGAGGGGGCCGATAATCTCGTGGACATCGCCGCCGCTACAGAAGTTGCCGCCCGCGCCGTGAATGACCACCCCATGAATATCACTGGCGTAGACTAAGGCACGAAACAAATCCCGCAACTCGGCATAGGAGTCAAAGGTGAGGGGATTTTTGCGCTCCGGTCGGTTGAGGGTGATCGTGCCAACCCCATCGCTTGCCTGCCACAAAAAGTGCTCTGCCTTGTAATTGGCCATCTGGGTCTGTTGCATAAGGGCTCCTACGCTACGGTCTCGCCGCCATCGATGGCGATGGCTTGTCCATTAATATTTGCGGCTTGTTCACTGGCCAGCCAACTCACCATGGCCGCTACCTGCTCGGGCTGCACCAATTCACCCCGGGGATTACTGTCGCTAAAGTGTCGCCGGGCATCCGCCTCGCTGCGCCCCGTTTTAGCCACAATATCGGCAACCGCATGGCGCACAATATCGGTATCGGTGTAGCCCGGACAAACCGCATTCACGGTAATGCCTTGTTTAGCCACTTCCAGAGCCAGGGCACGGGTTAATCCCAGCACCGCATGCTTCGCCGCACAGTAGGCGCTAACGTAGCTGTAGCCCTTGAGTGAAGCGGTACTGGCCACGTTGATCACCCGGCCCCAAGCTGCCGCCAACATGTCGGGCAGGGCGCTCTGTGTGACATTGAAGACACCGTGCACGTTCACATCAAAACTCTGCTGCCACTGCTCGGCCGAAAGCTTACGAAAAGGTGCTGTGGTTGCGGCTCCAGCACAGTTGACCACGATGGTGATGGGACCCGAACGGGAGCGAGCCCGAGCAACAGCATTATCTACCTGCGCGCGATCAGTGACGTCGCATGGGTACGTGGCAACGTTGTCATAGCCGCTGTTGGCGAGGGTTTCACGCACCGCTTCTAGAGGTTCAGGGCGGCGCCCCAACAAACTCACAGCTATACCCTGACGGGCCAGTACTTGGCTGATAGCGGCACCGATACCGGTGCCTGCGCCCGTGATGAGGGCGTGGTGTGTTGTAGTGGTGTCTGCTACAGCCGTACCGTTCACAACTGTGCCTCACGTTCCCGTTGCTGATTGGTATACAACTGACGGTAACCCAGAAAATACTGGTGGGGCTCACGAACCCCTGGCCCCTGATAACCCAGCTCGGCGGCGGCGTGTAAGGTCCAGTTTGGATCTGCCAGGTGGGGGCGTGCTAAACACACCAAGTCGGCCCGCCCTGCAGCAATGATGCTGTTGACGTGGTCGACATCGTAGATATTGCCCACTGCCAAGGTCGAAACCCCACCCTCGTTACGGATAAGGTCTGATAAGGGTGTTTGGAACATACGACCGGGTTGGGGTTTGGCGGCATGGCTGGTCTGGCCGGTAGAGACATTAATGATGTCCGCGCCCGCTGCAATGAATGCTTTGGCAATCTCTAGGGCATCGGCTTCGCTGATACCCTGATCACCCATCCAGTCGTGGGCTGAAATACGCACAGACATGGGTTTGTCGGCGGGCCAGGCGGCACGCATCGCACGGCAGACCTCAAGGGGGTAGCGCAGGCGGTTTTCCAAGCTGCCACCGTATTCATCATCGCGCTTGTTGAGCACGGGTGTGATAAACGAGGACAGCAAATACCCATGGGCCGCGTGCATCTCGATCATGTCGAAGCCGGCGGCTTGGGCCCGGTGAACCGCATCCACATGCTGCTGCAATACCTGATCCATATCATTGCGATCCATGGCCTTGGGTACGGGGCTGTAGCTGTCGAAGGGCAGGGCACTGGCAGCGAGCAGCGGCCATTGTTGCGCCTGTGGCAGGGGCTCATCGAGCACCTTGGGGTCCCACTTCCAGGGTTCAAGGGTGGCGCCCTTGGGCCCTGCGTGTCCGATCTGTATCGCCATCTTGGCGCCGCTGTGCCCGTGAACGAAGTCCACGATACGCTTCCAGGCAGTGGTTTGAGCATCGTTCCAGATGCCGGTACAGCCGGGGGTTATGCGTCCTTCGGCACTCACGTTGGTCATCTCGGTATACACCAGCGCAGCGCCCCCTTTGGCCAGCGCGCCGTAATGCACAAGATGCCAGTCATCGGGTAGGCCGTCGGTGGCGCTGTACATACACATGGGTGATACGCAGACACGGTTGAGTAGCGACAGTTCCCGTAGTTTGAACGGTAAGAACATGGGCGGTACGGCTTGATCACAGTCCTTGCCCACGTAGCGTTGGGTGAGGTGTCGCTCCATGGACTCGAGCCATGCGGCATCGCGTAATCGCAGATTCTCGTGGCTAACCCGTTGACTGCGGGTGAGCATGGAGTAGTTGAATTGCTTGAGATCGAAAGCCTCAATGTAGCGCGGCACGTTCTCGAACCAAATCATGGCGTTGCGCGCACTGTTTTGCAGACGCAAGACCTCAATTTTGCGCTCCTCCTGATAGGCGCGCAGGGCCTCTGGGATGCTCAGTTCGCTATCGAGGTGTTTGGCAAGGGAGATGGCATCTTCCAGTCCAAGCTTGGTGCCCGAGCCAATCGAGAAGTGGGCGGTGTGAGCAGCGTCACCAATGAGTACCACCCGGTCATCTTTGATCCAGTTGTCGCAGTACACCGCAGGGAAGTTAATCCACGCTGAGCCGCGAATATGCGCCGAGTTGGTCATTAAACTATGGCCATCGAGATACGCTTCAAAAATTTGACGGCAGGTCTCAGCGCTTTGTTCGTGGCTCATGTGCTCAAAGCCCAGGGCGTCATAAACCTCGGGGGTGGTCTCGACGATAAACGTCGAGGTATTGGCATCGAATTGATAGGCGTGGGCCCAAATCCAACCGGCAGAGGTTTTCTCGAAAATAAATGTGAATGCGTCGCTAAAGGTTTGGTGGGTACCCAGCCAGACAAACTTATTCGGTCGAATCTCTGTGGTGGTGCGGAAGATATCGGGATAGGCATTGCGTACTTTCGAGTTGAGACCGTCACTGGCTACGACCAAATCGGCGTCGGCAAAGCGGGTTTCAATATCACTGACTTGGAACTCGCTCTCGAAGTGGAGTCTGACCCCCAGCTCGGTGGCGCGTTCGTGTAAAAGCTGCAAAAAGCGCTTGCGGCCAAGGCCTATGAAGCCGTGCCCGCCCGAGCGCTCAACGGCGCCGTTGACGTAGCAGTCGATGAGATCCCAATGAATGAACTCATCGATGGTGGTTTGGGCGCTGACCGGATCATTGGCCATGAGGTTGTCGACGGTCTGATCTGAGAACACCACACCCCAACCAAAGGTATCGTCGGGCCGATTGCGCTCGTACACATCGATCTCATGGTTGGGATCGCGCAACTTCATGCTAATGGCCAAGTACAAGCCGGCCGGGCCGCCACCTAAACAAGCGATTTTCATGGAGTGTCTCCGAGTGATTGGGCTAACATTTTAGGTCTCAATCGTTGCAGTATAGTGCAGATATTTTATATTTAAAATATTAGTCGTTGACTGTTACACTCATGCAGACAATAACGAGGGGAAGCCAGCAACATGAGCGACACAGCCATTCCGCTGGATCATGAATCCAGGCTGCAGGAAGACGATCATCACTCTATCCGTTTGTGGCTGCGGCTGTTGACCTGCACGAATCTCATCGAGGCGCGCTTGCGCAGTCGTCTGCGGGAGGAGTTCGGTACCACCTTGCCTCGCTTCGACTTCATGGCCCAGTTACAGCGCAGCCCCGAGGGGCTCACCATGGGCCAGCTGTCGCAGCGAATGATGGTATCGGGGGGTAATGTATCGGGTATCGCTTCCCAGCTAGAGAGCGAAGGCTTGATATTGCGCCAGCCTGTTCCCGGTAATCGGCGCACGTTTTGCGTCACATTGACCCCAGAGGGCCAGCAGCGATTTGCCGACATGGCGGCGCGCCACGAGCAGTGGGTCATCGAACTATTGGGGGATTTGAGTGACCGGGAAGTTAAGGGACTTATGTCTAGCCTGAAGCGTGTGAAACGCGGTCTAACCCTAAATGAGGTGCCCTAGTCATGTGGAAGCCCCCACAGCGCATTAAATACCAAGCGCTGACCGATGCCTGGCCCAGCGCCGCTGAGGCCGCCAACAGCGCACTCTTCAAATCCGCACAGTGGGGCAATCTGCAGCTCGAGCAACGGACCTGGATTCCGGCCATGGTGCCCTGGCGCTCCAATGAGCAGGGTGAGGTCACCCAAGATGTGCTCGATTGGTACGCACGATTTGCCCAGGGGCGACCCGGTGCAATCGTCATTGAGGCAACGGGTATCCGCGATATTCCCAGCGGTCCGTTGTTGCGCATCTCCCACGACCGTTACATAGAGGGATTAAAGCAATTGGTGGAGACAGTGCGCGCCGCCAGTGACGGTCAAACACGGCTGTTCATTCAGCTCATCGATTTTTTGAGCATCCGTCGTCGTCCCCAGCCCGACGTGTATTTTCAGCGCTATCTCACGATTACCAACGAACACAGGGCGTGGCTGGCTAACCATACCGATTTCGAAAACGATGACGACGATGCCCAGGCACGTCATCTGTTGGCAGAGCTCACAGACCCAGAGCTGGAGCAGGTGTTATCAGAGCGCGAACTTGAAGCGCTCAGATTTGGTTACCGGGAGCGGGTAACCGATACCCACAACCCCGCTATTGCCGAGTTACCGCAGGTACTCCCCGGGCTCTTTGCGGATGCAGCGGAGCGGGCGCAAAAGGCGGGTTTTGACGGTATTGAGTTGCACTACGCCCATGCCTACACCATGGCCTCGTTTTTATCGGCCAAAAACACCCGAACCGATGGCTACGGCGGTGCCCGCGAGCAGCGCGTGCGCCTGCCCCTTGAGGTATTCCAGGCAGTGAGGCAGCGGGTTGGTGCCGATTATCCGGTGGGTTGTCGATTTTTGAGTGATGAGATCTTTGAAGGTGGCAGTCAGTTGGATGATGCCTGCTACTTTGGCTTGCGCTTTGCCGAGGCGGGCATGGACTTTTTAAGTGTCTCCCGTGGGGGCAAGTTCGATGATGCCAAGCAACCCAAAGTGGGCTGGGCTGCCTACCCATACACGGGGCCAAGTGGCTATGAATGTATGCCTTCGTACATCTCCGATGAACAGGGTCCCTTTGAACGCAACGTTGAACCGGTGGCCGCTATCCGTCAGGGCATTCGCGATGCGGGCCTTGCCACCCCGCTCGTCGTTGCCGGTGGTATCTACAGCTTTGAGCAGGCCGAGCGGCTATTAGCCGATGATAAGGCCGACATTATCGGGTTTGCCCGGCAGGCCCTTGCGGATCCTGACTGGTTCGAAAAAGTTCGTCGGGGGCACGGCGAAGAGGTCATGGTCTGCCGTTACAGCAATTACTGTGAGGGCCTCGATCAGAAGCACAAGCAAGTAACCTGTGAATTGTGGGATCGAGAGCAGCTCGATGACGCCGATGTGGTTCTAGCCAGTGACGGCAAGCGGCGCCTAACCGCCCCCGCTTGGCAGCCCCGGGAGCGCTCTATCAACTGATTGGGGCTTGGGCTTGTCAGCTGAAGTGCGATTACTGTGAGCTGCGTTGATAGCGGTATTCCGCAAGTGCTGATCCGTGTCGTCTGTGGACAGTTTTTTGTGGCGTTGGCCTACCCATGGTGCTTGGCCAGCGGTTACCCTGCGGCAACATAACACTCAGCCGTAGAGGTATCAGCCATGAAAACACGTGCAGCCGTCGCTTTTGAAGCGGGCAAGCCCCTCGAAATTGTCGATGTCGATCTTGAGGGTCCCAAAGCCGGAGAAGTACTGGTAGAGGTCAAAGCCACCGGTGTTTGCCACACCGACGCCTTCACTCTATCGGGGGATGACCCCGAGGGCGCGTTCCCCGCTATTCTTGGTCACGAGGGCGCGGGCGTGGTGGTCGATGTGGGTCCGGGTGTGACCAGTTTGAAACCCGGCGATCATGTCATTCCCCTGTACACCCCTGAGTGCCGGGAATGCGATTTCTGCTTACATCCCAAAACCAATTTGTGTCAGTCAATTCGCAGCACCCAAGGACAAGGGGTGATGCCCGACGGCACCAGCCGTTTCTCCCTCGATGGCAAGCCCATTCTCCACTACATGGGCTGCTCCACCTTTTCAAACTACACGGTGTTACCTGAAATCGCGCTGGCTAAAGTGCGTTCAGATGCGCCATTCGACAAAATTTGTTACATCGGCTGCGGTGTCACTACCGGCATCGGTGCGGTCGCCTTCACCATGAAAGTCGAGCCGGGCTCTACGGTGGCGGTGTTCGGTCTTGGGGGTATTGGACTCAATGTCATTCAGGGAGCGCGCATGGTGGGCGCCACCCGCATCATCGGTGTTGATTTGAATCCCGACAAAGTGGCTTTGGCACAACAATTCGGTATGACCGATTTTGTGAATCCCTCAGAGGTCGATGACGTGGTGGGGCATATTGTTGAGATCACCGGTGGCGGGGTTGATTACAGCTTCGAATGCATAGGCAACGTTAACGTGATGCGTCAGGCTCTCGAGTGCTGCCACAAGGGTTGGGGTCAGAGCTGCATCATTGGGGTTGCCGGTGCCGGTCAGGAAATTGCCACTCGCCCGTTCCAGCTGGTGACCGGTCGCTCTTGGCGGGGGACCGCCTTTGGTGGTGCCCGCGGTCGTACCGATGTGCCTCGCATTGTTGATTGGTATATGGACGGCAAGATCAACATCGACGATCTTATAACCCATACCATGCCCCTCGATAACATCAACGACGCCTTTGACCTGATGCACAAGGGTGAGAGCATTCGCTCGGTAGTGCTGTATTAACGACTAAGGAGTTGTCGTGGAACTCATTGCAAATCAACGCTGCTTCGATGGTGAGCAACGGCGTTATCGACATCGCTCTGAAACGCTGCAGTGTGACATGGTGTTTAGTGTGTTTTTGCCACCTGCGGCGGTCGGTAGGGCGCCAGAGTCGGTGCCGGTGCTGTATTGGTTGTCGGGTCTGACCTGTACCGATGAGAATTTCGTCACCAAAGCCGGGGCGCAACGTTACGCGGCTGAATACGGTGTCGCCATTGTTGCACCCGATACCAGTCCCCGGGGTGACACTGTGCCCGATGATCCTGATGGGGCCTATGATTTTGGGCTGGGTGCCGGCTTCTATGTCGATGCAACCGAAGCACCATGGTCTCAGCATTACCGTATGTACAGTTACGTCAGCGACGAACTGCCGCGCCTGATTAACGAGCAGTTACCTGTCGATGCCGACCGCGTTGGTATTTTTGGTCACTCGATGGGTGGTCATGGTGCGCTGGTACTGGGGCTGCGTAATCCCGAGCAGTTCCGCTCCATTTCGGCTTTTTCGCCTATCGTGAACCCCTCTGTCTGTCCCTGGGGGCAAAAAGCTCTGGGGCAGTATCTCGGCCAAGACTCGAGCCTGTGGCAGCAGTATGACGCTACCGAGCTTGTGCTGCAGACGGCAGCTCGCACGCCAATACTGATTGATCAGGGTATGGCGGATAACTTTTTGGGTGAGCAGCTAAAGACCCGGCAGTTCATTGCCGCCTGTGAGCAAGCCGGGTATCCAGCGACGATCCGTATGCAAGCGGGCTATGATCACAGCTATTACTTCATCGCCAGCTTCATTGAAGAGCACATTGGATTTCACGCTGCGGCGCTAGTCGATTGAGTTAACTCGCCCACGTCAATAGATACCAGCGAAAGCCCCCCGAATCTCAGCACACTGCGGCTGCGATTCGGGGGAGGTGCATCGCTGATCGATGGCTGATCGCTCAGTCGAGCACCGGTGGTAGCAGCTTGGTCAGCGCGGCTTTCTCTTTCACCGCTGCGCCTGTCAGTGCATAACCCAACAGCGAACCATCGGGTGCGCTGAAGGTGGCCTTCAGATCAGGACCTTCACCTTCAATGTGCCATTCACCCGCCAAGCCTCGGGGAGGCGGGCACACGGTGACAGGGCAGGCTGGCGTTTTAATGGCAACGGGCATGGCGGGGTAGGTCACAGCGGTCTCGGTGCCGGTCAAGGTGGCTCCAAGCGCCCGAGCCGCCGCACTCAGTGGCGCAACGTAAACCAGTACATGTCCTTCTACCTCGGCGCAGTCACCTAGGGCGTATACGTCTGCGGCGCTTGTGCGCAGGAACCGATCGGTCTGAATACCCCGTCCAGTTTTGATACCCGCCGCGTCGGCTAGGCTTATGCGAGGCTTAACCCCGACCGCTGACAGGACAATGTCGGCCTCTATTCGACTCCCGTTATTCAGATGTACTTCGTAGCCAGTGCCCTTGCGATTGACCGTGGTAGCCAAAGGGCCAAAGTGGAATTTAGCGCCTTTTGCCTCGAGTGCACTTTGCACCGCTCGCCCGCAAGCCTCTGGAAGCAGTGTTGGTAAACACCAGCCCATGGGGTCGACTGACTCAGTTTCAAAACCGCCATTGAGCAAGTCATTGGTGAACTCGCAGCCGATGAGGCCGGCACCAATAATGGCTACCTTGCGTACGCCGTTCTCTTGCAGGGTCCTTTGGAATTGGGCGTAATCATCGAGATCGTTAACGCTAAGAACCTCGTCTACCGCATCGCCACCCATTGGCGGCCGTATAACATCGGCGCCCAGCGCCAGCACCAGCTCACTGTAGGCAATGTCGGTGCCGCCCTGTAAAGCTACACGCTTACCCACGGTGTCGATGCCAATAACGTGTGCGCGCGTGCGCACGGTAATGTTGAGTTGTGCCCCAATATCCTCAGCGCTTTGCATGGCCAGTTGTGCCACGCTTAGTCCTTTGGTGTACCCCGTTGATAGCAGTGGTTTTGAATACACTTCACCACCATCTGCGCTTATGACGGTGATGGGTAGAGCGTCATCGTGACGGCGCAGTTCACGTGCCAAGCCGTACCCTGCGAGACCCGAGCCCACAATCACGACATGACGCGTACCTGAGGCAAGACCGACAGAGGTTTTGGTCATATCTGACGTGCTTATGCCCTCACTCGAAGTCGTCGTAACAGTCCCTGTGTCGATTGTGGGCGCTGAGCTCTGCGCATCCTCCGGCGCGTCAGCGGTTACAGGATCATCTTCACTACCTGCAACCAGTTCGAAGTCGGCTTTGCCCACGCCGCAGTCCGGACAGGTCCAGTCGTCGGGTACGTCTTCCCAGCGGGTGCCGGGGGCTATGCCGTCATCGGGCCAGCCCTCACGCTCATCGTAAATGAGTCCGCAAACAATACATTCCCAACGGGCCATGGGTGTTCTCCTGTAGTGATGGATTCTTAGTGCTCTAGGGGTCGCCATTAGAGCGGGCATGGGCGCACAACACAAGGTTGCCACAGGGAAGTGGCTTAAGCGTCGTCTGTGAAGATTAGAGTCCGCTGAGCCAATGCCTCCTACACATGCAGAGTTAATCGAGCCTTTGACCGCGGTCCGATACCGCTTTGCACTTCGAAAATGTGATGGCCCGCTCGCTCGCGAAACAAAAAAGAGAACCGGGTCACACATCTTCAGTCTGCTTATATCTGAACTAAAAAATCAGAACTAGTCTTCACATCAAGCCCCATGAATTTCAAACGAACGGGGTGACAGTTTTAGGAGAACAGCATGACTAACGGACATCAGCAGCTCAACGACTTCATGGAAGGCACGGGATCACTCCCCATGCCTCCCATGGGGTGGGCCGAGCCCATGTCGTCCACCAACCCTTCAAGCAGGGTGCCTTTTGGAACGTTACCAGGGCGCCTTGCCAACCAAATCGGGTACCCGCTGCTGCGGCACCACGATGTAACGCACCACTTATCTCACATCAGGAGAAACACCATGA
>CAJXNM010000062.1 GCA_913057135.1 uncultured Halieaceae bacterium | reverse complement strand
AGACTGGCGATTTGTCGCGCATTGCCCATGGGCAGCTTCGTGACCACATCGTAAAACTCTACGACCATGCCCAAGCTCTCGGCAATGACGCCCAACTGCATACCAATATTGCCGTAGCCAACGATACCCAGTGTCTTGCCCCGTATTTCAAAGGCGTTGGACGCGGTCTTCATCCACTCCCCGCGGTGCGCGGCGGCATTCTTTTCGGGGATGCCACGCAGCAGCAAAATCGCTTCGGCGATGACCAGCTCGGCCACCGAGCGGGTATTGGAGTAGGGTGCGTTGAACACCGGTATACCGCGTACCCCCGCAGCCTGCAGGTCGACCTGATTGGTACCAATACAGAAACAGCCAACCGCTACCAGGCGCCTGGCCGCCTCAAAGACATCTTCCGTCAGCTGAGTGCGCGAGCGAATACCCACAAAGTGGGCGTCCGCTATCTCTTCAAGCAGCTGCTCGTGGGGCAACGATCCGGCGTGGGTCACGACATTGTGATAACCGGCGGCGGCAAGGGTGGTTACAGCAGAGGGATGGATGCCCTCCAACAACAAGATTTTGATCTTGTCTTTATCGAAAGAGGTCTGGGTCACGGTGGGTCCTGCATCAAAGCCTGTCGCTAGGGGGCTGGAATGGTATCATGCTATTCGCGCCGCACATCGTGGGTTGCTTCGCACAGAGTGACGCAAATGCCTTCGCGCAACCCGTCGCATCCCCATCCACGCCCCTTTAACTAGGCAGCACACAACAAGGCTGTCGTTTACAGGTCGAACCATGTCTCAACTTCCCGAACCCCTTTACCAATCGCTAATGTCGCTGCTTGGAGAGAGCCGGCTGCTGACCGATCCATCTTCTTTGGAGCATTACGGGCGGGATTGGACGCGATTTGCCGCTCCGGCGCCCTCTGCAGTGGTGCTGCCAGAGACAGTAGCCGAGGTACAAGGCATCGTGAGACTGGCGCGGGAGCATGGCACCGCCATTGTTCCATCCGGTGGGCGCACGGGTCTTAGTGGTGGGGCCATGGCCAGCAAGGGCGAGCTGGTCATCGCACTCGATCGCATGAACAGTATCACTGAAGTGAATACCATTAACCGCAGCTTAACCTGTGGTGCGGGCACCATTACCGCCACCATCCAGCAGGCCGCCAGCGATGTGGGCTTGTGCTACCCGGTCGACTTCGCCTCCAGCGGCTCCAGTCAAATTGGCGGCAATATCGCCACCAACGCCGGTGGCATTCAGGTGATTCGCTACGGTATGACCCGCAACTGGGTATCGGGCCTTAAGGTGGTGACGGGTACCGGTGAGCTCCTTGAACTCAACAATGGTCTTATGAAAAACAACACAGGCCTTGATCTACGGCATTTGATGATCGGGTCAGAGGGCATTCTTGGCATTATTGTGGAAGCAACGCTGCAACTCACCGCGCCACCCAAAGATCCCCAAGTCATCGTATTGGGGCTACCCGACATGTCAGCCATCATGTCGGTACTGCAGGCATTTCAAAGCAAGATCGATCTACTGGCTTACGAATTTTTCTCTGAGCTGGCGTTAGCAAAAGTTGTCGAGCACCAGGGCTTACAGCGGCCGTTCAGCGAAGTGACTCCCTTCTATGCCCTGCTGGAATTTGAGCACGCGGGCCCGGATATCGATGACCATATTATGGCCGTCGTTGAACACTGTATGACCGAGGGCTGGGTGGTCGATGCCGTACTGAGCCAAAGCGTGGCCCAGGCCAAAGGCTTGTGGCGGCTGCGGGAGGACATCTCCGAGACCCTGTCGCGCTGGACCCCCTATAAGAATGACATCTCGACCACGATCGCCAAGGTGCCTCAGTTTTTAAGCGAGGTTGACGCCATCGTGGCCAGGCATTACCCCGATCTCGAGGTCGTGTGGTACGGCCACATCGGTGACGGCAATTTACACCTCAACATTCTGAAACCCGACGATGTGTCAGTCGACGAGTTTCAGGTTCGCTGTAAGACCGTGAGCAAAGCCATTTTTGAAGCCATTGCGTCCTTAGGTGGGTCCATCTCCGCTGAACACGGCGTTGGTCTGCTGAAAAAAGACTTCCTCGGCTACAGCCGTAGCGAGGCGGAAGTTGCCCTCATGCGCGGCATTAAGGCCCTGTTCGACCCCGATAACATTATGAACCCGGGCAAGGTATTCGATAGCTAATCTGCCCCCGGGCCACATTGGCAGTGGCCCGTGTAATCATCGACTCTGAGCGAGTAACTGTTAGTTATTGACCAGGGTGCGTACACCCTCGGGGGTGCCCAACAGCAGCACATCGGCCGGGCGCAGGGCGAACAAGCCACTGGTCACTACACCGGTTATATGGTTGATGGTCTGCTCGAGGGCAAGGGGCTGATTAATCTCGAGTCCGTGTACGTCAAGAATGACATTGCCATTGTCGGTGACGGTGCCCTCTCGCCAAATCGGGTCACCACCTAGCTTCACCAATTCTCTTGCAACGTAGCTGCGAGCCATGGGTATCACCTCGACAGGCAGTGGAAACTGCCCAAGGGTCGTGACCAACTTGCTTTCATCGGCGATGCACAGGAACTGATCCGATGCGGCAGCCACAATTTTTTCGCGGGTTAGGGCGGCACCGCCCCCCTTGATCAGCTGCAGGTGGTGGTTGGTTTCATCGGCGCCGTCGATATAAGCATGCAGTGTCGACACGCTATTCAAATCGAGCACAGGTAGCCCCAATTCACGCAGCAATGTCGCGGATCGCTCTGAGCTGGCGACCGTGCTGTCAATGCGCCCGCGCAGCGCAGGCAAGCGTCGGATGAAGCATTCCGCGGTACTACCGGTGCCAATGCCCAGCACTAAATCATCGCTATCAATGGCCGCGATGCGATCAATGGCGGCGGCGGCCACCTGCTCTTTCATTGCCTGCTGATCCACTGTCCTGTCCTCTCACGTTTGACCGCGCAGTATACCGGCGAAGCCATGACAGGAGGTAAAAGCTCTTTCATCAAAATATTTTGATAAATGGCAGAAGGTTTGCTACTGTCGCCGCCATGATATCGACACCGACACCTTTACAACCGCTTTCTGGCAACACCGATGACGGTGCCGCCGTGCTCGCGCCCCTGTTCAAAGCACTGGGTGATGGCCTGCGCTTGCGTATTTTGCGTCTGTTGAAAGGTGATTCATTGAGTGTTTCGGAGTTGTGCGAGGTATTCGAGCTTCGCCAAAGCGCTTTGAGCCACCATCTAAAGATTTTGGTGCAATCCGATTTGGTTGTGCGTCGGCGAGAGGGCACCGCTATTTTTTATCGGCGCGTGTTACCCGCAGGACCCGATGCCAGCTTGCTGGAAACGGTCTTTCACCATATCGACCAACAGGCACTCGATGCCGACTCTGCAGCGGGGATGGACCGGGTGCAGGCCCAGCGAGAGCACAACTCACTGCATTTCTTCCAAGGCAATGTCGATCGCTTCAGAGAGCAACAAGAACTCATTGCTTCTTGGAAAGATTACACACAGGCCGCCCTGCACCTACTGGACCACTGTGGCGATCTGTCGCGTCTCGGCCTGTTAGAGATTGGCCCTGGCGATGGTGCGCTACTGCCGGCACTGGCCCAGCGGGCTGCAACGGTGGTTGCACTCGACAGCTCTGAAGACATGCTCGGCAAGGCTCGAGCCACCAGTGCAGCGTTCGCCAATGTGACCTGTCAGCTCGGCGACACCGCCACCCTGTTACAAACCGAGAACCGCTTCGATGTGGCCGTAGCCAATATGGTGCTGCATCACACCGTCGATCCCCGGCAGGTCTTACACGATACCGCAGCATTGCTACGTCCGGGGGGCTGGCTGGTTATCAGTGACCTGTGCCGGCACGACCAAGCCTGGGCCCGGGAACACTGCGGCGATTTGTGGCTGGGCTTCGAACCCGAACAACTCAGCGCCTGGGCTTTGGAGTGCGGACTTGAAAGTACCGCCGAGCTGTTCATTGCCCAACGAAACGGTTTTCAAATACAGGTGCGTCTGTTCCATCGACCCACTCTTTCAATGATAGGACCTAAACAATGAGCGAGTACTCACTATTTACCTCTGAATCGGTATCAGAGGGCCATCCCGATAAAATGGCTGACCAAATCTCTGATGCCATTTTAGATCGCATCTTGACCGATGACCGCAACGCACGGGTAGCGGTTGAAACCCTCGTGAAAACGGGCATGGTGGTGGTGGCAGGGGAAGTGACCACCAGCACCTACGTCGACCTTGAAGATATTGTGCGTGAAGTGGTAACTGACATCGGTTACAACAGTTCTGACGTGGGCTTCGATGGCGCGTCCTGTGCCGTGCTCAATGCCATTGGCAAGCAGTCCCACGATATTGCCATGGGTGTCGATGAGGGCGAGGACAAAGAGCAGGGCGCCGGGGATCAGGGTCTGATGTTCGGTTACGCCAGCAACGAAACCGACGTGCTCATGCCCGCACCCATTTATTACGCCCACCGGCTAGTCGAACGCCAGGCGCAACTGCGCAAATCTGGGGAGCTGCCCTGGCTGCGACCCGATGCGAAAAGCCAGGTATCGCTGCACTATGGCGCCGATGGTAAGCCCGCTGCCGTCGATGCGGTGGTGCTATCGACCCAGCACGACCCGGGTATTAGCCAAGCGGCTATTCGTGAAGCAGTCATGGAACTCATTATTAAGCCTGTGCTACCCCAAGAGTGGCTGCACGGCGACACCCTTTACCACATCAACCCCACCGGTCAGTTCATCATTGGCGGCCCTGTTGGTGATGCGGGGCTGACCGGTCGTAAGATCATTGTCGATACCTACGGCGGTATGGCTCGCCACGGGGGCGGCGCGTTCTCGGGCAAAGACCCTTCTAAGGTCGATCGCTCCGCCGCTTACGCAGGTCGCTACGTTGCCAAGAATATTGTTGCCGCAGGGCTCGCAGAGCGCTGTGAGATCCAGGTGTCCTATGCCATTGGCGTCGCTGAACCCACATCGATTTCGGTCAATACCTTCGGCACCGGTCGTATTAGCGACGAGCGTATTGTGGCCTTGGTAAGAGAGCATTTCGATTTACGCCCCAAGGGTATTGTCGACATGCTTGATCTAAAACGCCCCATTTACCGAAAAACCGCCAGCTACGGTCACTTTGGCCGTACCGATACGGATTTCAGCTGGGAACACACGGATAAGGCAGAGGCGCTGCAAGCAAGTGCCTAGCTACAAGTGCCTAGCCATCGCCAACTAACGAATCATCGAACAGCCGCCCTTTGGGCCAAGGAAGAATCCCTATGAATACTGCAGTAAACGTGAGCCACTTTACCGACTACAAAGTCGCCGACATTAACCTGGCAGAGTGGGGCCGGCGTGAGCTCGACATCGCCGAGAGCGAAATGCCCGCGCTGATGGCGCTCCGGGAGCACTACCGTGAGCAGCAGCCCTTGGCTGGCGCCAAAATTTTGGGCTGTATTCACATGACCATTCAAACCGCGGTACTCATTGAGACCTTGGTGGCTCTGGGCGCTGAGGTGCGTTGGTCGTCATGCAATATCTTCTCTACCCAAGACCACGCCGCCGCGGCTATTGCCGCAGCTGGCATCCCCGTGTTCGCTTGGAAAGGGGAAACCGAGGAAGAGTACGAGTGGTGCATCGAGCAGACCATCCTGAAAGATGGCGCGCCCTGGGATGCCAACATGGTTCTGGACGACGGCGGCGACCTTACCGGCATGCTGCATCAGCAATACCCTGAAATGCTCGAGCGCATTCACGGCATTACAGAAGAAACCACCACTGGCGTACATCGTCTCTATGAAATGATCGCCAACGGTGAACTCAAAGTCCCGGCCATCAACGTCAATGACGCGGTAACCAAGTCAAAGAATGACAACAAGTACGGCTGTCGTCACAGCCTTAGCGATGCGATTAAGCGCGGCCTGGACCACCTTTTGATGGGCAAGCGCGCGCTAGTCATCGGCTACGGTGATGTGGGTAAAGGTTCTGCCCAATCACTGCGTCAAGAGGGCATGATTGTTCGTGTCACCGAGGCAGATCCCATTTGTGCCATGCAGGCCTGTATGGATGGTTTCGAAGTGGTTTCGCCCTTTATCGATGGCATCAACGACGGACTCGACAGCTGCATCGACAAAGCATTGCTGGCACAAACGGACCTGTTGGTCACCTCTACCGGTAACTTTGATGTCTGCAATGCCGCCATGTTGCGCGCTCTGAAATCGGGCGCCGTGGTGTGCAACATCGGTCATTTCGACAATGAAATCGACACCGCCTACATGCGCAAGCATTGGGAGTGGGAAGAAATTAAGCCCCAGGTACACAAGATCTACCGTGATCGCGCCAGCAACGACCACCTACTGTTGCTATCTGAAGGTCGTCTCGTGAATCTGGGCAACGCCACCGGTCACCCATCTCGGATTATGGACGGCTCTTTTGCCAACCAGGTACTGGCGCAAATTCACCTGTACGGCAAGCGCTTCGCCGATCTGCCCGCTGCCGAGAAAGCCGCGGCCATCACTGTGGAAGTGCTTCCCAAGCATCTCGATGAACAGGTAGCCGCCTTCATGGTCGCGGGCTTTGGCGGCGTCATTACTCGACTCACCGATGAACAGGCGAAATACATTGGTGTCAATGTCGACGGTCCGTTCAAACCCGACACCTACAAGTACTAATCAGGTAACACACCCATGCACACTCAACAGCGTTGCAGTCTCGAATTCTTCCCACCGAAAACACAGGCGGGCAGAGATAAATTACTGCAGCAAACACTTCCGGCACTATCGGTACTCAACCCCGAGTACTGCTCGGTGACCTACGGTGCCGGCGGCTCAACCCGCGACAGCACCGTAGGGATCGTCAATGGCTTCAAGGGGATGGGTCAGGACGTTGCACCCCACCTAAGCTTTGGCAGCGACAATGAGGATACGATCCGCGCATTACTCGATCGCTATCGGGACGTCGGCATCAAGCGACTTGTTGCCCTGAGGGGCGATGTGCCGGCGGGTATGGAAGACAGTGTGCAACTTGTGCACGCCAACGAGTTGGTGGCACTCATCAGGGAACACAGTGGTGACCACTTCGATATTAAGGTCGCCGCCTATCCGGAAATTCACCCGCAGGCGGTGAGTTACGACGCCGACGTGTTCTACCTTAGGCAAAAGCTGGATGCCGGTGCCAACGGTGCCGTCACCCAGTTCTTTTTCAATGTCGAGGCCTATTTTTATTTCCTTGACCGCTGTGCGGCTGCAGGCATCGATAAACCGATACATCCGGGCATCATGCCCATTGTGAATTTTGCCAACCTTGAGCGCTTTGCCGCCGGCTGTGGTGCTGAAATCCCCCGCTGGATTAGACAGCGGATGGCCGGCTTCAAGGACGACCAAGCCAGCATGCAACAATTCGGTATCGACGTGGTCACCCAGCTGTGTGCAACCCTTATGGAGAGCGGCGCACCGCCGATTCATTTTTACACCATGAATCAGGTAGAACCGGTACTCACTATTGCGCAAAATCTTGGTTTGAGTGCCACCGCTGCAGCCTGACTATGCGCAATATCCGCCTGTATACACCCAAAGATCTCCAGGTTGGAGAGGACATTGAGCTCGACGAAGGGGCGGCAAACCATCTGTTTCGGGTGTTAAGGGCTAAGGTTGGGGACGGTGTCACCCTATTCAATGGCGATGGCCTCGACTATTCGGGCACGATTAGTTCGGCGGGCAAACGCAGTGGCACCGTAGCACTGGCCAGTGCCCACAACCCAGCTAACGAATCGCCACTTACGAGCCATATCGGCCTGTGTTTGAGCAAGGGCGACCGCTTCGACTGGGCACTACAAAAAGCCACTGAGCTGGGGGTGTCGGCTATCACACCCCTGTTCAGTGAGCGTGTCGACGTCAAACTCCCCAACGAGCGCGTTGAGCGCAAGCAACAGCATTGGCAACAGGTGGTGGCGAGCGCCTGCGAGCAATCCGGGCGTGCGGTGCTTCCCAGCGTGGCAGCGCCGTTAACGCTGTCCGACTGGCTGCAATCGGTGACCGCCGACGTCAAGCTGGTGTTGCATCATCATCAAGCGGGAGCACTGCCCACAGGCATCCAGCCGACATCGGTAGCCCTACTGATTGGCCCCGAAGGGGGGCTCAGCGCCACCGAGGTGGCCGATGCGCAAACTCATGGCTTCTTGCCCCTCTGTTTGGGTCCGCGGGTCATGCGCACCGAAACCGCACCGGTTGCAGCACTTGCCACACTGGCCTGGCACTGGGGCGACTTTCAGTCGTCCTGACGCCCCTGCCAACGGGCATAGCTCCACTCTAACCATTGAGCGGCAGCGTTCAGGAAATGAGCGGTTCGCGGCGACATAATGGTCTCAAACGCGTGCTGCGTACCCGGAAGCTCCGCGTACACCAGGGGCTGTTTAGTGGTGCTGGCGTAGTCGGCTACAAAGCGACGCGCCTCCTCCACCCAAACCAAGGTATCCGACTGACCTTGCACCACAAAGAAAGGGGGCGCATCAGGGGTCAACCACGTGATGGGGGAAGCCGCATCGAATAGTGCAGGATCACGCTCAGCATCGGTTTTCATCAGCCGCTGCAGAATATATTCATCGATGCGCGTGCCGTGGCGAATGCCGGTCCTGTCGCATAAATCGTAGACCCCATAGAGGGGCATAGCCGCTTGCAGTGAGGTATCTGCGGATTCGAAGCCCGGCTGCCACGGGGCATGATTGGGACTGAGAGCCGCCAGCGCAGCCAAATGACCGCCCGCAGAACCACCGGTTACCGCAATGAAATTCGGATCACCGCCCCAATCCGCAATGTGGTCCCGAACCCAGGCAATAGCGCGCTTCACATCAATTATGGGGTCCGGGAAGGTGGCTTTGGGTGCCAAGCGATAATTAATCGACACACACACCCATCCCAGGGACGCCATATGGTTTAGCAGCGGCAATGCTTGTTCGGCTTTATGGCCTAACAACCACGCGCCTCCATGAATTTGCAGCAACACAGGCTTTGGGGTATCGCCGGTTCGCCGGCGGTAAATATCCAGCGTATTGCGCTTACCCGCCGGGCCGTAGGCAATATCACGCACCACTTCAACCCCCGGCTTTGAAAAGCCAAGCGGCCGCAGCCAGTCCTCTTGGCTAATATGCTGACGCAACCGGTGACGCCGGGCAGCGGGTATAAGCGCCCTAAAATCGGGACCCAAGCCCGTGGCTAAGGCTCGCTCAAACAGTGAACCCGCATCGAAGTGACGCATCAGGGCGCGCGCGGTTAAAAACAAACTCGCCAGCAGAGCAACCACACCCAACACAACGGGACCGTTGTCAAAATCGAGGAAACAGGTGCCAAAGACCAACAGGCCCCACTGCAGCAGTAGCAGCACAGCGGCGGCTTCCGTGGCAACCGCCGAGGTCAGAAACCAAAAGGGTACCAACCAACCCAATGCGCGGCCTGTGACGTTTGCGGTGATACTGGCGGCCAGCAGTAATACCGCCATAATTGCGAAAAATGTGGCCATTTCCTGACTACCCCCCGAACGGTTGCGTGGAACCCATGAGCCCCGTAAGTTAGCCACTCCCAACTGCAGAGGCCCGACCATGAGTCGACACATAGGCGTGGTGATGGATCCAATTGACACCATCACCTTCAAGAAGGATACAACGCTTGGACTGCTGTGGGCAGCGAGAGATCGGGGTTGGCAGCTCTGGTATATGGAGCAACAAGACCTGTACTCCGCCAACGGTGTTACCCGTGCGCGCATGCGGCCATTGTCCGTAAGCAACGACCCCAACGACTATTATGAATTGGGTGACGTCGACGACCGGGAACTTAACCAACTCGATGCGGTGCTTATGCGCAAAGATCCGCCCTTCGATATGGAGTTTGTCTACACCACCCATTTACTGGAGGAAGCCGAGCGCCGGGGCACTTTAGTGGTCAACCGATGCGCCAGTCTCAGGGATTGCAACGAAAAGCTATTCGCCACCGCATTTCCAACATGCTGCCCCACGCTCATCGTCAGCCGCGATATGGCTCGGCTGCGGGCATTCCACCAAGAGCATGGCGACGTGGTATTCAAACCCCTCGATGGCATGGGGGGTAGCTCCATTTTCCGCGCCCAAGCCGGTGACCCTAATCTCAGCGTCATACTAGAAACCCTGACACAACAGGGTACGCGCACGATCATGGGACAAGTCTATCTACCAGCCATCACCGACGGTGATAAGCGCATTTTAATGGTCGATGGCGAACCTATCGATCACTGCCTGGCACGGGTACCTCTAGCGGGCGAAAGCCGTGGCAATCTGGCCGCTGGCGGCACAGGCAAGGTACAACCCCTCACCGAGCGCGATCGATGGATAGCCGCGCAAGTGGGCCCGGCACTGCGTGAACGGGGCCTGTGGTTCGTCGGACTCGATGTCATCGGCGATTACTTAACGGAAATCAACGTAACTAGCCCTACCTGTTTGCGGGAAATTGAGTCCGCGGTTGCACCGGGTATTGCCGATCGACTGATGGACGTTATCGAGCGGGAGCTTAGGTCGCTTGGTCGCTAGCACCCTCATCAATCTGAAGGAGCCAATCGTACCGGCATTTGTCATGGCCTCGGCACTGCACGTGCTGGTCATTTTGACCTTTGGCTTTGGTATCGACATCAATCCCGAGCAGCGCGAAGCCCTGGCGGTTACTGTGGCCCTATTACCCAGCACTACCGCACCTGTGGACGCGCGTCACATTGCGGCCATGGATCAAGCGGGAGAGCTCACCGCTAGCGCCCAAATGGCGACGCAGCTGCAACTACAAACCTCGTTATCCCTATCCAGAGAGTTAGTACCCGATGATGGCGGTACAGCCAATCCTCGGCAAAACAGTCCCAGTGCAGAGCAAATCATCGCCCAGGCATTGGCTGCCATGTCCGATACGGGTAATACCGCAGATAGTCTTGCCGGTACGGTCGCGGCTCGACGCGCCCTCGATGCGGCGTATCTCGCCCGATGGCGGGCCAGGGTTGAACAGGTTGGCAACGCGCTTTACCGGGGTGAGCCGCCGGCGGGTAATGGGGATGTGCGACTACTGGTATCGGTGTTAGCGGATGGCACCCTAGAGCGCATTCATGTGTTGCAGTCCTCGGGCAATAAGGCCCTGGACCGCGCAGCCCAAGATACCGTAGTACTCGCTGCACCCTTCCCAGCCTTTTCCCGTGACTTGGCCGCGCGTACCGGCCGCCTTGATATTGTGCGTACCTGGCAGTTTCGATCGACGCCCATGCCCCAGGCCAGCGGGGACTGAGCCCCGTGTTGAGCGGCTAAATGGGTATCGACGCACGCCGTATCATGGCCTTTGATTGGGGTCTTCGCCAAATTGGCGTTGCGGTGGGTAATCGCTTACTGGGCACCTCGGAGCCAGTCACCGCCGTAAGAGCGCGGGATGGTGCTGCCGACTGGGCTGCCATTGCAGCGCTTATTGATGAGTGGCAGCCGGACCTGTTGCTGGTGGGTGAACCACTGCATATGGACGGCACTGACAGCCCCATGGCAGGGCGCGCGCGAAAATTCAGTCGACAATTACACGGACGCTTTGGCCTGCCGGTCATACTGGTCGATGAGCGCTTGTCATCGAGAGCTGCCAAATCCGATGCCCTAGAGCGGGGACACCACGGCCATTGGGGCAGCGCACCGATTGACGCCGAGGCGGCCAATATCATTCTGTGTAGCTGGCTCGCGGAGCAAA
>CAJXNM010000061.1 GCA_913057135.1 uncultured Halieaceae bacterium | reverse complement strand
CGGACGTCGGTGAGTGAATAAAAACCCAGCGTACCGCTGACAGTGTCGCCCTTGAACCCTGCGGCTCAAGGTGGTGATCATCGCGCCGCATCAGGCTTTCCGGTCATGCCGGACTTGCACAACAGCGACGTTCGATGATCCCCGGGTGGTGCATTATCGGCTCGAGGACTGACTGTCTGGCGAATACGCCAGGCGCGACCACAGTATAACGGAGGTTGCTTAGTTGATTTCCAGTTGTCTTAACTGGTAGAGCGCTTCATCAAGCTGACTATTGAGGGTTTTGATACGGTTTTCCTGATCGTCCGCGGCGCTAGCAGGTTTGCCATCACGTAAATTGAGCACTTCGTAGCTAAGATTAAGGGCTGTCATGATGGCCACTCGTTCTAAGCCGATGACTTTACCTGTGGCGCGAATATCGCGCATTTGCTGATCGAGGTGGCGTGCAGCCGCCAAGAGGGCCTGCTCTTGTTCAGGGGGGCAGGCCACTTGATAGGGTTTGTCGAGGATTTCGACGGTCACTGTCGGTGTGCGAGTCACGATCCACCCTCGATATTGCGTAGGCGCTGCAGGGTATTATCCACCGCTTCACTGGCTTTGCGCTGTCGCTCAAGCAGCTCTTTGCGTTCACGCTGCAATTCGGCGGTGCGTAATTTTAGCTGCCGATTTTCGCGATTCAGCTCGTGGCTGAGTGCGATAAGATCGGCCACCTTGGCTTCAAGGGCTTGGATGAGTTTCTCGGCCACGACGGGTACACTGACAGACTAGTTGATATCACTATAGGTTCGGCGGCCGGTATGGTCAATGAGTGGAAACCCGTTGTAATTCAAAGCAATGCCCACCACTTCGAATACCAGATATTACGGGCGGCCAAGCGCAGTGCAGGCGCAGCTTCAAGGAGACAGTGTGGACAGTGTGTTAGTCGATAAGCTGGGGGAATACGAAGATATGCCCCTGTGGCAGGAAGCCGCCGATGTGCTTTTTGGCGCGGGTCTCACCTTGAACCCTTCGGAACTGCACGGTGCCATTGCAGGTCTCATGGCTGCAGGTCTTGCTGTGAACCAAGAGGCCGAGCGAGATACCGCCCTGGCGCTGTTGGAACGCTGCCTAGGCGTTGATTTGCACGGTGAGGTTGCCGATTTTACCCGCCGGGTCATGGCGGCGACCCGTTCGGCGGTGCTCGATACCGACTTCGCCTTCACGCCCATGATGCCTGATGATGATGAACCGTTCGAACATCGCCTGATGTCGATGGCTCGCTGGGCGTCCGGATTTCTGACCGGTTTTACCCAGGCGGTCGCTACCCAGGAAGACAGCGGCAATGCCACCATTCAGCCCACGACCGCTGAAGCCATCAAAGATTTCGCTGCCATTGCGCAACTGGATATTGACGAACAGGAGAGCGACGAGGCAGCTCGAGAGCTCGAGGAACTGTCGGAGTATTGCAGAATGGCCGCACTCAATATTATTCAAGACGCTTTTGCGCACCAGGATTAACACAACTTACTACAGCACTCACTACAACACACAGGACGCAACCCGTGAAAATAACGAAAGCTGAATACGCTCGCCGTCGCCGTCACCTTATGGGCATGATGGACGCCAATAGTATTGCTCTCATTCCCGCGGCGCGTGAGGTCACTCGCAGTCACGATACCGAGTACCCTTTTCGGCAGGACAGTGACTTTATGTATCTAACGGGCTTCGATGAGCCCGATGCGGTACTGGTGTTAGTGCCGGGTCGGCGTCAGGGCCAAATTATTTTGTTCTGCCGCGATCGAAATCCTGAACTCGAGCTGTGGAACGGCTACCGGGCCGGGCCGGAAGGTGCTGTGGCCAAGTTCGGAATGGATGATGCTTTCCCCATTGATGATATTGATGACATTCTCCCCGGTCTCATGGAGGGCAAGGGTCACGTCTATTACTCGATGGGCAATAACGACGTCTTTGACCGTCAGGTCATGGCTTGGGTAAACAATATTCGCGCCAAGGTTCGCACTGGCGCCAAACCCCCGGGTGATTTCACCGATCTGGCCTTCTTGCTACACGAGCAACGCCTGATCAAAAGTGCCGCAGAGCTGAAGATCATGCGAAAAGCCGGTCAGATTTCCGCCGACGCCCACTGCCGGGCGATGCGTGAATGTCGACCCGGTCGCTATGAATATCATCTTGAGTCAGCCATCTTGCACGAGTTCACGGAGAACGGCGCCCGCTATCCCGCGTACAACAGTATCGTCGGTGCTGGGGCAAATGCCTGTGTTCTCCATTACACCGAAAATCGTGACAAGCTTGTCGATGGCGATTTGGTCCTGATTGACGCGGGTTGCGAGTACGCTGGCTACGCTGCCGATATCACACGAACCTTCCCGGTCAATGGACGTTTCAGCCCCGAGCAGAAAGCCCTTTACGATATTGTGTTGAAGGCGCAGTTGGCAGCCATAGCCAAAGTAAAACCCGGTAATGCCTGGAACCAACCCCACGACGCAACGGTGCGGGTGATTACCCGCGGCCTATTGGAGCTGGGTCTTCTGAGTGGGGATGAGAAAACCCTCATTAAGGAAGGCGCCTACCGGGACTTCTATATGCACCGCGCGGGTCACTGGTTGGGTATGGATGTACACGATGTTGGCGATTACCGGGTCGATGGTAAGTGGCGCCAGCTGGAGCCCGGTATGGTGTTGACGATTGAGCCGGGTATCTATGTTGCACCCGACAATACGAACGTACCGGCCAAGTGGCGAGGCATTGGTGTGCGTATCGAAGATGATGTGGCGGTCACCCCTGATGGCTGTGAGGTCTTGACCGACGGTGTGCCCAAGACCACCGATGCGATTGAAGCACTCATGGCGTCCGCTTAAGCGATGAAACCATCGGTGCTGGTAGTGGGCGGGGGCATGGTTGGCCTCGCCTTTGGCCTAGCGGTGAAGCACGCACTGCCCGAAGCGGCCGTGCGTATTCTCGAGGCGCGGGCACTACCCACCGACACTAACCCGAATCCCCTCGACACTCGGGCATCGGCTCTCAATTTGGCGAGCGCCGCAATTCTCAGGCGCTTCGGCGTTGCCGAGCGGCTATTGCCGATGGGGGCCCCCATTCGGCGCATACATGTGTCGAATCAGCATCGGTTTGGCAGCACGCTCATGTCGGCGGAAGAATTGGGTGAGCCCTGTTTGGGGTGGGTGGTTGATAACCATCTTATTGGCCGGGCATTGCAGTTGGTTGCCGATAAACAGGGCGTTGTCGTTCAGGCTCCTTGTGATGTGGTCCGTCTTATACGCGGGCAGAGCCCCGCTGTAGAGCTGGGCGATGGTTCCCAGTTATCGGCGGATCTGGTCATTGTTGCCGATGGCGCCCACTCAAGCTTTCGTGAGCAGTTGGGTATTGGCGCCGACCAGCGTGACGTGCAGCAAGTGGCACTGGTTGCCAATTGTCTGTTCGAGGGCGCCCAGCAAGGCACCGCTTTCGAGCGTTTCACCCGTCACGGCCCCCTTGCCTTGTTGCCCCTGCCCCATGCAATCCCAGGCCAACAGCGCTTCAATCTGGTGTGGTCTATGGCACCCGACCAGGCAGATCAGTACAGCCAGGTTGATAACGGCGAACTGATGTCTGCACTGCAACAGGCATTTGGTTGGCGACTGGGTGCGGTTATCGACATGGGTTTGCGATCTCGATGGCCCCTCATACGGGTGCGCGCTCAAGAGCAGATACGCCAAGGCTACCTCGTGGCCGGTAACGCGGCCCATGGATTGCACCCGGTGGCTGGGCAAGGTTTGAATTTATCCCTCCGCGATAGCTGGGCACTAGCAGAGACCGTAGCTACGGCCGCGGCTCGGGGTGAAGCGCTGGGATCGATCACCGCCTTACGGCGGTACGAGCAAGCGGTCGCGGCTGATCAGGAGCGCACAGTGGCGGCTACCGATACCCTGGCGACGCTTTTTTCCCCGGCGTTTTGGGGGCTTAATACCCCGCGGGATTTGGCCCTTGCAGGTCTCGATTTAGTGCCTCCGTTACGCCGCTGGGTAGCGCGCCGGGGTACTGCCGCCGGTCGTCCCATGGGGCGGCTCCTTACTACGACAGCTACGACAGCTACAGCAGCAGCTACTATGGCATCTGCCGAGGCACCCTCATGACCCATTATGATCAGGATGTCATTGTCGCCGGGGCGGGCATTGCCGGGTTGGCCCTGAGTGCTTCACTGGCCCAATCGGGGTTATCGGTGCTTCTGCTGGAAGCCTCTCCGAGGCCGTCATCGCCAACTTTGGGTACCGATATCGATCAATGGGATCGCCGGGTCAGTGCATTGACGCCAGCGTCGGTCGGCATACTGCGTCGCGTCGGCGCCTGGGCCCATATTGACCCCAAGCGTATAGCGCCTTACCAATCGATGCAGGTATGGGATGCCGAGGGTACCGGCACAATCGAGTTTGAGGCGGCCGAAGTTGGGGTGACTGACCTTGGCTATATTGTCGAGAACCGAGTAACGGTCGATGCGCTACTGGCTGTTGTCGAGCGCTCATCGAGGGTGCGTATTGAGTGGGGCGACGGTGTCGAGGGTTTGGCTCGTGATCGTGACGGCATCACGGTGACGACCCAAGGGGAGGCCCAGTGGTCGGCACCGCTGTTGGTAGCTGCCGATGGTGCAAGGTCTCGTCTGCGCGATATGGCGGGCTTCAAGACCCGCAACTGGTCATATCACCAAGGTGCCATTGTGGCCACCGTCGCTCTTGAGCAGAGCCATGACGGAACCTGTTTCCAAGCGTTCTCGGCAACTGGGCCGGTGGCTCTGTTGCCTCTGGCCGATCCCTGTTTGTGCTCCATTGTGTGGTCGGTTGATGATCCTGAGTGGGAGCGGTTGATGGCGCTTGATAGTGATGGGTTTACAAAGGCGTTAAATGCCGCATTAGCGGGTAACGCCCCCGCGGTGTGTGCCATCGGTGAGCGCGCGGTATTTCCTTTACATCAGAGCCATGCGGTCGATTATGTGACCGATCGCCTGGCGCTGGTGGCCGATGCCGCCCACAGCATCCATCCATTGGCGGGCCAGGGTATTAATTTAGGACTGGCCGATGTCGGTGTCTTGGCGAACGTCGTCAGCACCGCCTACCACGATGATCTCGATTGGGGTAAAGCCAACTTGCTTCGGCGCTACCAGCGCCGACGAAAAACCGATAATTTAGCCATGATGGCGGCCATGGAGGCCTTTAAGCGCGGTTTCGGTAATCGTCATCCTCTGGCCTTGGTTGCACGTAATGTAGGCCTTAATTGGGTCAATCAAACACCCCTATTGAAGCGATGGTTTGCCGCTCAAGCGCTTGCAGCCGAGGGACTTTAGCGGCATCTTTAGCTCCCGCTGGCGAGCGCCAGTAACCCACCTCGCCTCCCACCACAGGAACAAGGAATTCATGAGTAATCCGACCGAACTTAAGTATGCAAAAACCCACGAATGGGCACGTCTTGAGGAAGATGGCACCGTGACCGTGGGCATTACCCATCACGCCCAGGAAGCGTTGGGTGACGTGGTATACATTGAAGTGCCCTCCGTTGGCGATACCTTGGCAGGTGGCGAGCAGGCCGGGGTAGTGGAATCGGTCAAAGCGGCCTCTGACATCTACAGCCCAATAGCCGGTGAGGTCACAGCCGTTAATGAGTTGTTAGAAGACGCACCGGAGACGGTCAACGCCGATCCCTATAACGATGGTTGGTTCTATCGATTACAGCCCGAGGACACCTCGGAGCTAGACGCCCTGTTGTCCTCTGAGGATTATACGAACCACTGCGAGGAAGACGCCTAGGGTTTTGTTGTCAGGACCGTAGGGACAGAATTCGCCAACCCCGGTTTAAGGCAATGGCCTTTAATGGGTCGTCCGGGTCGACCGCTACCGGGTTATCCACTTGCTCAAGCAGCGGTAGATCGTTGTGGCTATCACTGTAAAAGTGAGCCCCTTGCATCGAATGGCCCGTATTTTTTAGCCAGGCCTGAAGCCGTTTGACCTTGCCCTCTCGAAAAGAGGGTATGCCAGTGGGCGCACCCGAGTAGCGGCCATCGATCAGCTGCGCTTCGCAGCCTATGAGTGTTTCAATGCCCAGTCGTTCTGCAATGGGTTGTGTTACGACCGTATTGGTCGCTGTGATGATCGCTAGGACATCGCCCTGTTGTCGGTGCTGCTCAATCAGGTCAAGAGCTGCGGGCAATACCATCGGCTCTACCCAGTCCTGAAGAAAGCTGTCCAGCAGGGGTTCAAGTTCTGCGGGTGTTTTGCCTTTAAAGGGCGAAAGCGCATGGCGTAAGTAACGGTCGATGTCCAGGGTGCCTGCTTGGTAATCCGCGTAGAAGCGATCGGTTGCAGCGCGGTAGGTCTGCTCATCGACAATGCCCCGGGCACAAAGGAAGTGTCCAAAGCTATGGTCTGAGTCACCGGCGAGCAGCGTGTTGTCTAAATCGAATAAGGCGAGTGCCACAGCTTGTCTCAATTCTACAAATCAATGAAAGGTTGCCCACGCAGGTGGACTCGGGTATGAAAGAATAGCCGCAGCGCAAGCTACCAACAAATACAGCGTGATGGGAGCATCCATTTTTGAGCGTCACCTCTTCAGACCGAATCATCGATCGTCAGGGCTTTCGGCCGAACGTGGGCATTATTGTGTGTAACCACGAAGGTGAAGTGCTGTGGGGGCGTCGAATTGGTGGGCGTAATTCATGGCAATTTCCCCAGGGTGGTATGCACGGTGGTGAAACCCCAGAGCAGGCTATGTTTCGAGAGCTGAATGAAGAGATTGGTCTTGAGCCATCCCATGTCAGTATCTTGGGCTGCACTCGGGGTTGGTTGCGGTATCGCCTGCCTGCTCGGTTTATCCGCAAACATGAGCGTCCTGTGTGCATTGGACAAAAGCAAAAATGGTTTCTGTTGCGACTTGATTCAGAGGATAGTGCTGTTCGGGTCGATGCCCATGACGATCCCGAATTTGATGGTTGGCGTTGGGTGTCGTGGTGGTACCCGGTAAGCGCGGTGGTCGATTTTAAGCGAGACGTCTATCGCGCCGCGCTGAGTGAACTGCTGCCGGCACTATTACCCCAACGCAAACGACAAAAAGTAGGTTAGGGCCGTGCTCGAGACCCTGCGCAGAATTATCCAAGCGGTCAACGAGGCTGACAGCCTGCCCGATGCGCTCAACCTCATTGTGCGTGAAGTGCGCGGTGCTATGGCCACCGACGTGTGCACCGTTTATCTGAGGGATAGATCAACCAACCGCTTGGTCTTTAGGGCTACAGAAGGTCTGAACCCCGACAAGGTCGGTAGTTTCTCTCTGGCGATGGAACAGGGATTGGTTGGATGGGTAGCCAGTCGCGGTGAATTGTTGAACCTGTCCGAAGCTCGGGATCACCCCAGTTTCCAGCTGGTCCCCGGATTGGGTGAAGAGAGCTACGATACGTTTATGGGTGCCCCTATCATCCACCAGCGCGACCTGCTGGGGGTTCTGGTGGTACAGCAAGCGGCGAAGCGTCGTTTCAGTGACGAAGAAGAATCGTTTCTCATTACGGTATCGGCACAGCTAGCGGGCGTCATCGCCCATGCTGAAATGGCGGGTGCTGTCATTGATCAGGATCCGCGCCCCAACGACATCAAGCGTGTTGTCGGTATCCCGGGCAGCCCCGGTATTGGTATTGGCACCGGTATTTTTGTGTCGCCCACCGCCGATTTAATGGCCGTGCCGTCCCGTCAGGCGACTGATCGTAAGGAAGAGTTGCGTGCTTTTAGATCTGCACTGGCGCGGGTGCGTGACGATATCGAGGTCGTTGCCGCTAACCTCAAAGACGAGCTGTCCCCTGAAGATCACGCTTTGTTTGGTGTGTACCTCAATATCCTCGACGACTCGACCCTCGGGGGTGAAGTGGCCGCGCTCATTAAAGCGGGGGAGTGGGCCCAGGGCGCCCTCAGCCAGGTCATGATCAAGCACATCCGGCATTTTGAGCGCATGGAGCACAGCTATCTGCGTGAGCGCGCAGTTGATGTGCGGGATCTGGGTACCCGGGTACTTAGCTACCTTCAAGATGAAGAAACTAGCCGGCGCCATTGGCCTGAGCGCACGATATTGGTGGCTGAGGAGATTACCGCCTCTGCGCTGGGCGAGGTGCCCCGAGAAAATCTCGTCGGTGTGGTATCCCTGCGTGGCTCGGGCAATAGCCACGCCGCTATTCTCGCCCGTGGCATGGGCGTACCCGCGGTAATGGGCGCCGCCGATTTACCCTATGCGCGATTAGAAGACCGACAGTTGGTGGTCGATGGTTATAACGGACGCGTGTTTATCAACCCGCATCCAGAGGCGCTGCGTCGATTCCAACACTTGGTTGATGAAGATCGCGCGTTATCCCGTGAATTGGCCACACTTAACCACGTACCCTGCAACACCCTCGATGGTCATCATATTCCCCTGTGGGTTAATACGGGCATTGTTGCCGATGTGCAGCGGGCCCTTGAAAATGGTGCTGAGGGTATTGGGCTATACCGCACTGAAGTGTCTTTTTTGCTGCGCGATCGTTTTCCCAGTGAAGAGGAGCAGCGTTTGTTGTACCGGGAGCAGTTGGCGGCCTTTGCGCCGGCTCCGGTGACGATGCGCACCCTGGATATCGGGGGTGACAAATCGCTGCCCTATTTCCCCATTAGTGAAGACAATCCGTTTTTAGGGTGGCGGGGTATTCGCGTCACCCTTGACCATCCGGAAATCCTGTTGGCGCAAGTGCGTGCCATGCTGAAAGCCAATGAGCAGCTGGGTAATTTGCGTATTCTTTTGCCCATGATTTCGGGCATTGAGGAGCTTCAGGAAGCCCTTGCCTTGATTCGGCGTTGCCACCTCGAGGTGCAGAGCGAAGGTTACACCGAACCGTTCCCACCGGTGGGTGTCATGATCGAAGTGCCATCGGCGGTTTACCTGGCGGGCGCCCTTGCCTCGCAAATCGATTTCTTGTCGGTCGGCTCTAATGACCTCACCCAATACCTGCTTGCGGTAGATCGCAACAATGCTCGAGTGGCCGATCTCTATCGAACCCTGCACCCGGCTGTATTGGCAGCACTGCAGCACGTGGTGGGTGCCGCCCATAGCCATGGTAAGACTGTCAGTATTTGTGGCGAGTTGGCTGGCGATCCTCGCGCGGTACCACTACTTTTAGCCATGGGGTTTGATCAGCTGTCCATGAATGCCGCTAACTTGCCTCGTGTTAAGAAAATTCTCACGTCGATATCGATGGATAATGCGCAAACGCTACTCGACAGTATATCGACCCTGTGGACCGCCGATGAGGTGGGTGCGAAGGTGGATGACTTGCTACACAGTTTAGATCTGCAGCGTTATGTCCGAGGCAAAGGCGATGCTGCCATTGACGCAGACGGGAGCCGGAGCGCGTCGTGATCCCTTATCCCGATATTGACCCGGTAGCGGTGGCTTTAGGGCCACTCAAGATTCATTGGTATGGTTTGACCTATCTAGGCGGCCTATTGTTTGCCTGGTGGCTGGCGGTAAAGCGCAGCCAGCGACCCGATTCCCCTGTACAGCGTCAGCACATTGATGACCTCATTTTTTATGCGGCCCTCGGCATCGTGTTGGGAGGCAGGCTCGGTTACGCAGTGTTTTACGGCTGGGAGCGTCTGAGTGCCGACCCCACGTGGCTTATCCGCGTGTGGGAGGGGGGCATGGCGTTTCATGGCGGCCTGTTGGGTGTCATTGCCGCCATGGCGCTCTTTGCTCGTCGCAACGGCATTGCGTTCGGTCGCCTGGCGGATTTCATTGCGCCATTGGCGCCGGTGGGTCTCGCCCTGGGCCGGCTCGGTAATTTTATTGGCCAAGAACTCTGGGGTCGCCCCACCGACAGTCCTTTGGGTATGGTATTCCCTAACGACCCGTTGCAGTTGGCGCGCCACCCGTCTCAGCTGTATCAGTTTGCCCTTGAGGGTATGCTGCTCTTCGTCATTGTTCTGTGGTTTAGCCACAAGCCCCGACCCACTTGGTCGGTGGCGGGTTTGTTCCTTGTGGGTTACGGTTGTCTGCGGTTCTTCGCGGAGTTTTTTAGAGAGCCCGATGCCCACATCGGCTTTGATGCGTTTGGCTGGCTTACTCGCGGTCAGCTGCTGTGTATGCCTATGGTGTTATTAGGGGCTTGGCTCCTTGCGCAGGCGTACCGCCAAGCACGCCCTTAACCCAACGTTTACTGGACGAATCATGCAAGCCTATCTCGACCTATTGGCCGATATTCGTGATCACGGTGTTGACCGTGGTGATCGCACCGGCACTGGCACCCGCTCGATATTTGGCCGCCAGCTGCGATTCAATCTGCGCGAGGGATTCCCTCTGCTTACCACCAAGAAGATCCATTTTAAGAGCGTGGTCAACGAGTTACTGTGGTTTCTCAGCGGCGATACCAATACCGCTTGGCTGAAAGAGAATGGGGTCTCAATTTGGGATGAGTGGGCCACGCCAGAGGGTGATTTAGGTCCTTTATATGGTGCCCAATGGCGTCAATGGCCGACCCGTGATGGCGGTAGTATTGACCAGTTGCAGTATGTGCTCGATTGCCTCAAGCATCGCCCCGAGAGCAGGCGCATCCTGTTTCACGCGTGGAATGTCGAATACTTGCCCGACGAGGGTTTATCTCCCCAAGACAATGTTCGCGCGGGTCGAATGGCATTACCCCCCTGCCATTTGCTTTACCAGTTTTACGTGGCCAATGGTGCACTATCGACACAGTTGTATATCCGCTCGAGCGATGTCTTTTTGGGTCTCCCCTTCAATATCGCTTCCGTGGCTCTACTGACCCACATGTTGGCTCAGCAATCGGATTTACAGGTAGCCGACGTTGTTGTGTCTTTGGGTGATGCTCACATCTACCACAATCATCAGGAGCAAGTGGCGTTACAACTGACTCGCACACCAACGCCACCGCCCACGCTATCTCTATTGCGGCGTCCACCCTCCCTATTCGATTATCGGTTTGAGGACTTTGCGCTGCAGGGCTACACGCCTCAGCCCCACATTCCGGCACCGGTAGCCATATGACGACCGAACAGTTACCTGTTGTTATGGTGTTGGCCGTGGCAGATAACGGTGTCATTGGTCGAAATAACGGCCTGCCATGGGATTTGCCCGACGATTTGCGGCACTTTAAGCGCACGACCCTTGGCTGCCCGGTACTTATGGGTCGAAAAACCTATGAGTCTGTGGGGCGTCCGCTGCCTGGTCGAACCAATATTGTGCTGACTCGCGATACCAATTGGCAGGCACCGGCGGTCGAATCTGTTCAGAATCTGGACGAAGCCATCAAGCGCGCCCAGCAACAGGCCGTCATCGATGACGCTCGAGCGCTCTATGTTATTGGCGGCGCGGAGATTTATCGTCAGGCACTGGCGCTTACCGACGAAATCATCATGACCCGTGTCCACGGTGTGGTTCATGGTGACGCCACCTTCGACCTCACCCTGTTAGAGGGCTGGCGGGAGGTAGAAAGGCAAGATTACGCGGCTGGAGAGCGCAACAGTCACGATTTCAGTATTGTGCATCTCAAGCGATGACGATAATCTCCGAACTGTTGAGACATCACTGACGGAAATGATGAATTTGCTTGCAGGTTATGTACTCGGTTAATCTGATATCTCAAAACTTGCGCGAATTAAGTCATAAGCTATAAGTCATCAGCGCGAAACATCAACTCTGTTCAATACAGCGGGTGGGGCCCGACAGCGTCCTACCACAGGTTTTTGTCCACTAGAGGAATTACCGACCCCATGACTACGCAACGATTCAAAACTGTTCTGCTCGCGGCCTGTGTCGCCGGCGGCGCCCTGGGTGTCGCAGCTTCCACCGGCGCCCAGTCCCTCGATGCCATTCTAGATGTGGGCAAAGCGCGCACCGCTGAAGCGCGCAGCTCCCAGGCTAAGATCGATCGACTCGCCGACGAGACCCGCGATCTGCTGTCTGACTACAAAACCGTCATGAAGCAAATCGATGGCCTCAAGGTCTACAACGCCCGATTAGATCGCCAGATTGCTAACCAGAACGCACGTATCGCGGACATCGACGAATCGATTGCGGAAGCGGCGGTCATTCAGCGCCAGATCCCACCGCTGGTGGTTCGCATGCTCGATGGCCTGGAGCAATTTGTGCAGTTCGACATGCCCTTCGACCTTGACACCCGCATGGGCAACATTGAAGCGGTGCGCAATAACCTCGATCGCTCGGACGTCACATCTGCTGAAGCGTTTCGTCAGGTACTCGAGCTCTACTCAATCGAGCTGCAATACGGTCGGGGCATCGAGTCCTACAGCGACACTATTGAGGTCAATGGTGCCGAGCGCGAGGTCGATATTCTTCGAATTGGCCGCGTTGCGCTGATCTACCAAACCACCGACGGCGCCGAAACCGGCGCGTGGAATAAAGACACCCAGAGCTGGGATGTGCTCCCTGCCGGCGATTACGCAGGTGCCGTACGCAAGGGCGTTCGCATTGCCAAGAAACAAGCCACTATTGAATTGTTGAACATGCCCGTAGCGGCTCCGGAGGCCAACTAAAATGACTGCGCAGTTTGTTAAAGCTTCAGCCCTAGTTGTCATTGGCGCTCTGGCGTCGGTTGGCGCATCTGCCCAAGATCCCGCCGCCGAAGTGCCCGCGGGACCCACCCCCCAGGAAATCGCGGCTGAGAACATGGATCAGCTTCTCGATTTGGTTAAGCAGGGTAAAGCCCGTGCCGCCACAGAGAACGCTGCCCGTGAAAAGCGCTTTGCTCAGAACAAGGCCAATCAAGCCGCTGAACTGAAGCGTGCTGAGCAAGAGCGTGCCAATGAAGAAGCGCGGTCTTCGCGTCTCGAGAAGAAATTCGAAGATAACGAGCTACTCATTGCGGCCAAGCAGGAGCAACTGAAAGAGCGTTTAGGTACCCTGTCGGAGTTGTTCGGTCACTTGACCGCTGCCTCTGGGGATTTGGCCTCTAACATCGAAGTATCGCTGGTGTCTTCTGAGTACCCCGATCGCGAAGGCTTCTTGAAAGACCTCATTGCCAAAATGAGCGGTTCCGACAAGCTGCCCAAGGTCACTGAGATCGAGCGGGTCTGGTACGAAATGCTCCG
>CAJXNM010000060.1 GCA_913057135.1 uncultured Halieaceae bacterium | reverse complement strand
GAGGGCACTGAGAGCTGCTCGATCTGGTCAACGCCGTCTGAGAAAGCCACGACAATACCGCTTTCGTCATAGAGGTAGATATCGAGATCCGCATTGAGGTAGTCACCAATAAAAAGGGTGACTTGTAGGTCGGCGGCATTTTCGATGCGATAGACGTCAACCTCATCGCCAACTTCAAAGGTATTACCCGGGTCGCCCTCGAGCGCAGCATTAACATAGCCGCCAATAGTTGCCGGAACGCTAATGGGTTGAGCGCTACTGAAGTCGTTGTTACCAATAATGCTGTTGTCGATGTTGTTGGTATCGCTGTCTAGCACCCCGTCGCTTAACACACTCAAGCTGCCTGTTAGTGTGACTGACCCTGATGGCTCAGGTTCTGGCTCTGGCTCGGGCTCGGGCTCTGGCTCTAGCTCGGGCTCTAGCTCGGGCTCCGGCTCTGGCTCCGGCTCTGGCTCGGGCTCAGGTTCGGGCTCGGGCTCGGGCTCGGGCTCAGGCTCGGGCTCAGGTTCGGGCTCGGGCTCAGGTTCGGGCTCAGGTTCTGGCACCTCTGCCGTGGGGTTACTACTGCCACCACCGCCTCCACCACAAGCTTGTAGGTTGACGACCAGTAGCAGGGCAAAGAGCAGTTGTAATAGTAGATGTGGCATGTGTTTACACCTGACAGTTGAGCACCAGCTTGCCCACATGGGCCCCCGCCTGCATGGCATGGTGAGCTGCCATGGCATCTTCCAAGGGGAATTGGGCATGAATCACGGGTTTAATACGGCCGCCTGCAATGTACCCAAGCATATGCTGACGAATGGCTACGAAAGCAGCTACTTTTTCATCAAGTCCCATGCCGCGAAGCGTGCTGCCGGTGAGGTGGAGTCGCTTCTGCAAAATGGTGAACAAATTTATTTCTGCTTTCAGACCACGCATCATGCCAATACAGACAATACGACCATCGGGGGCCGCTAGATCGAGATTGAGCTGCGTGAAGTCGCCTCCAGCCATATCGAGAATAACGTCAATGGCTCCGGCGTAGCCTGCGGCTTCTATCTGTGCCAGTAACGGGTCCGCCCGATAGTCAAACACCGCGTCCGCACCCAGTGCTGCCACCTTGGCGCATTTATCAGGGCCACCGGCGGTGGTGAGAACCTTGGCACCCAGCAATTTCGCCATTTGGATGCCAAGACTGCCAATACCGCTGCTGCCCCCATGAATCAGTGCGGTTTGATCAGCCCTTAATTGTCCAAGTACAACGACGTTATGCCAAACCGTGAGCAGCGCCTCGGGCAGAGCGGCGGCCTCGACTAGACTGATGTTATCGGGCACCGCTAAACAATGATCGACCCGGGCAATGGCGTGGGTAGCATAGCCGCCACCTGCAACTAGCGCACACACCCGACGGCCCGGTAGCAACCCCTCCGATCCGGTGCCGTTGGCGATAACAGTGCCAGCAACCTCCAGACCCATAATGGGTGATGCATCGGCGGGCACCGGGTACAGCCCCACCCGCTGCAGCAAATCGGCCCGATTGACCCCGGCGTAGTGAACGTCGATAAGAACTTCGCCAGGTCCCGGTTGGGGGGGCGTATCGGTGCGTACCCGCAGAGATTCGGGACTCTCAATGTCAATGTAGGTTCGCTGCATCAGGCATCCACCTTTTTGGGCAATGAGTCTAACCATTCAGCGATTCGGTTAATAAGGTGAAGGTGACCATCGGTTGGACCTTCGGAACTTGCGAAACCGTGGGCTTCCTGTGCGTAGTGTTCGTAACTGACGGCAACACCCGCTTGGCGCATTTTAATGGCCAGTCGTTTGCCGTCATCGCGCAGTGGGTCCCGCTCGGCGGTAATGATCAGACTGGGGGGAAAGTGCCGGTAGTCGGTGCGGCGGTTAACGAAGATGGTTTTCGTCTCGGGGTCAGCGGGCGCGTGCTCTGCCAAGTAGGTATCCATGAACCAGCGCAGTATCGGCATTGTCAGTGGTTTTGATTTGGCGTGCTCGGTAAATGAGGGTAAGCCCGCCAGGTAGTGTTCGGTGGCGGGGTAAATCATGCAGGTACCCGCGATCTTCGGGTTGGGCAGTAGGCTGGCACCGGTAGCGGCGGTTAAATTGCCACCGGCACTGTCCCCCGCTAATACGATCGTGCCATTGTTGGGAGCGAGGTGCTCGAGGTGTTCAATGAGCCACTTTGTGCCGTCTAGACAGTCATTGTGGGCGGCTGGAAAGGGGTGCTCGGGCGCCAAGCGATAGTCTAGAGCCACGACCGTACAGCCCGACGCATGTGCTATTGCCCGACAGCAAGCGTCGTGGGTATCGAGATTGCCGATGCACCAGCCACCCCCGTGGTAATAAATGATCAGGGGGCGCTCTGCAGAGCCGTGGTACATGCGCGCCCGCATATCCCCCGCGCTGACTGGAATGACCAGATGACTCGTATCGATGTCCTGGCCTGTGCTGTGGTCAGCCCAAACCTTGCGGTTGATCCAGTTGTAATAGGCGCGAAAGGCCTGGGCTTTAAGTCGCGTTAGGAGCATGGTCGTCGGTATCGATGTAGCGTGCGTCGGGGTTTTGCAAGTACCACCAAACGCCGTCTGCGTCACGTTCTCGGGTGATGTTGCCCCGGTGCAACAGTAGATTCAGATTGGCTTGGGTCTCGCCGGTGGCCAACCCCAGAAGTTTGTTGGTGATGTCTCGTACAAACAGTGCTGGGAAGCAGTCAACCACGCGTTTGGGCTCGGTCAGGAACTCATACACCGCCTGTAGCTCACGGCGATGCCCGTCGATGATTTGATTAAGGCGTACATGCAGGCCTGTAAACGGTGACTGGTGGGCGGGGAGCACCAACAGATCATTAGGCAGAATACTGATAAGACGAGCATTGGAGTCCATCCATTCGGCAAGTGGGTTGCCGTTGGGCTCCGTGGGGAACACCGATACATTGGGGGTGATGCGGGGCAGCACTTGATCACCGCCAATGAGCAGGCGCAGGGCTGGGCAGTACAAGCATGCGTGCTCTGGAGAGTGACCGGCACCTACAATTACCTGCCAATAACGCCCGCCAATGGTGATGGTTTCCCGGTCAACAATGCGACGAAAGCGATGGGGCATTGGCGAGATCATGCTGCCAAATCCGCCGAAACGTTGCCGATATTGTTGTAATTGGTGCTCGTCGTAGCCCGCACCTCGATAGAAATCGATGGCCTCCGGGGGTGCCTCTTGGCCCGTATAGCTCGCCATCAACTGACACATGAGGTACTCCTCGCGGGTCATCCACAGCTCGCAGTCGAAGCGCTTGCAGAGCCAACCCGCAAGCCCAATATGGTCTGGGTGCATGTGGGTGCAAATCACCCGTTTCACGGGTTTTTTGGCCATAAACCCCATCATGAGATCTTCCCACAGGGCTTTGGCGTCGGGCATTGCAAGGCAGGTATCGACGACGGTCCAACCGTCATCGTCTTCTAACAACCAAATATTAATGTGGTCGAGGGAGATGGGCATAGGAAAGCGTACCCACCAGACCCCATCGGCCACTTCAAAGGGCTGTCCACCCTCGGGAGCGGATTTACGGCCCCAGGGATAGCTTAGGCCGCGATAGTTTTCATCGGTTCGTACCAGTGACGTCATAATTCAGTGCTGCTTTGGCCGTACATCGATATCAGTTTGCGTTGCTCGACATGGCTTGTCTATTGGCCTTTTTGGTCTACCCTGTGGAAATTATCGCTAAATGGGTACAGATAGCGGCGACACCACATGATGACTGACTCCCAAGCCGTGAATCAGGGGCGCCGTTCACCGGACGAGCGCGAAGCCATGTTGGCTCAGTTGCCCGCGTCGACATTAGACGTGCTGGTGATAGGCGCCGGTATTAATGGTGCCGTAGCGGCGGCTGCCTTAGCAGGTCGCGCCGGTCGAGTGGCCGTGGTCGATGGCGGCGATTTCAGCAGTGGCGTCAGCTCCCAGTCGAGCAACTTGGCATGGGGTGGTATCAAGTATCTGGAAGCGGGTGAGTTTCGGTTGGTGCGCAAGCTTTGTCGATCCCGCAACCAGCTGATGGATGCCTTCCCCTCTACTGTACGAGAGATTCGGTTTTTAGCCAGCGTGCGCCGAGGATTTCGCTGGTGGTCGATCGTGCTCTGGTGTGGTGCGCTGCTGTATTGGCTGATGGGGGATAGACGTTTATCGCCTCCTCGGTATCTAACCCCGCGTGCCATTTCCCGACGGGCGCCCGTTGTAAACCCCACCGATATTGTCGGTGGCCTCGAATATTCCGATTGCTACCTGCACGATAACGACTCGCGTTTTGTTTTTCGATTCCTGCGAACGGCCATGGATCGCGGTGTGTTGGGGGCCAATTACACCCGCGTCGAGGGTCTCACCTGGCGCGCTAGCGAGGGGCGGTGGTCAGTGCGACTACTGGACTTAGTTAGTAATCGATCACTTACGGTTTATGCAAGATCAATAGTGAATGCCGCCGGCCCTAATGCCGATTTGTTGAACCGGCAATTAGGTATAGAGACCCAGCATCACCATGCCCTGTCGAAGGGTATTCATTTGATTGTCGATCGGGTTACCGAGCTCAATAAGGTGCTCACTTTCTTTGCCAGCGATGGTCGCCTGTTCTTTGTGATTCCCATGGGCCCAAAGACCTGCATTGGCACCACCGATACCCGTGTTGATGCACCGTCGGTAACGGTCACCCCCGAGGATCGGGATTTTGTTTTGGCCAATGCCAACCGTTTGCTAAAGCTCCCCAGGCCCCTGACCACCGAGGACATTATCGCCGAGCGGGTTGGGGTGCGTCCGCTGGCCCTGGCGGGCGAGGTAGAACACGCTGACTGGACTCAGCTCTCGCGCAAGCACGAAATTGATATCGACGATGAGCGTCGGGTATTGAGTATTTTCGGCGGCAAACTCACCGACTGCATCAACGTGGGTGAAGAGGTTGCATCGCTGATGGCCCGATGGGGGCTGGCAAAGCCCGGGGCCAGCGCCCGGTGGTACGGTGAGCCGGAGCCCGCGCAGTACGCGCGGTTTCTGGCCGAAGCCGCCGCGATGGAGCTAGATACGTTGACGCCCCCAGGCGCTCCGGAGCCACTTTCCCTGCGTTATTGGCGCCGTTACGGCAGCGATGCCTTTGAGTTGCTCGCTGCCATTGTTCAGGATCCGGCCGAGGCGGCTCAGGTCGTTCAATGTGCCGATTACACCCGAGCGGAACTCCGACTGACCGCGAGGCGAGAAATGATTGTGGACATCCATGACTTTCTGCGCAGGCGATCAAAAATTGCGCAAGTGGTTCGCCCTTGCACATTGCTTGAGGATCCCGGGCTACCCGAGTTGGTCAGTTTGCTGATGGCCGAATCAGCACCAGCTGCACTGGCGCAATTGCAGCGCGGTGCTGTTTGAGCGCCAAAATTAATTTGCTGTCTAACTAAAAATCCTATTAAGACCTTGTTGCCCATAGCATTTGCTGGAATTTTAGCGGCCTAAAGGCGCGTTTAAGCAGAAAAATATCCATAAATTCCTTGAAGTTCTCCATTTCGATCATTACCATGCGCTCAAATTAATTTGAGTACAAAGTAATAGGAAGCCAATGTCTGCTGTACCGGCCCCCGCTGTTTTACGGGCGCCCACCCTAGAAGATGGTCCACGTGTCCACGAGCTCATCGCACAGTGTCCACCACTCGATACGAATTCTCGCTACTGCAACCTTCTGCAATGCCACCATTTTGCCGACACCAGTATCGTCGCGACGACGGCGCAGACGCTGATGGGTGCGATCACGGGCTATTGTCTACCCAGTGCAGCTGACACCCTGTTCGTATGGCAGGTGGCGGTCCATCCCGATTACCGAGGTCAAGGACTCGCCCACGCCATGTTGAGCCATCTGCTTGACCGCGTCAGGTCTCGCGGGGTCGTCCAGTTAGAAACCACGATCACCTTATCGAACACCGGGTCCTGGTCTCTGTTTAAAGGGTTGGCGCGTGAACTAGCCGCCCCCCTTAATCAGCACAAGTTGTTCGACAGAGAGCGTCATTTGGCGGGTGTATGCGACAGCGAATATCGGGTAGTGCTGGGACCCTTCGATGCACCACCCGGCACCGTCGGTACAACGGCCACTTTTCATTCACCCGAGTCATTACCCAAGGAGTGTTCACAATGACCGTATTCACTGACATGGAGTCTGAAGTACGCAGCTATTCCCGAGCCTTTTCCAAGGTCTTTCACCGGGCTCAGGGGGAGTGGTTATTTGACGAGTCTGGCCGTCAGTACCTTGATTTCTTGGCAGGTGCCGGCGCCCTCAACTATGGGCATAACCACCCGCTCCTGAAATGCGCGCTGATTGATTACATCGCAGAGGACGGTATAAGCCACGGGCTCGATCTACATACCCGGGCTAAAGCGGATTTTCTTACGGCACTGCGCGATCGTATTCTGGCACCCAGACATCTCGATTATGTTGTGCAATTTACGGGTCCCACCGGTACCAATGCGGTCGAGGCCGCCCTCAAAATCGCCCGCAAAGTCACGGGCCGAGAGACGATTGTTAGCTTTACCAACGGTTTTCATGGTTGCACGGTGGGTGCGTTGGCGGCCACGGGCAATCAGCATCACCGGGGTGCGGCGGGTACCTGCCTTGCGGGTATTGCCCGCTTGCCCTTTGATGGTTACTTGGGCGATGGTATTGATACCACCGAGTATCTCGAGAAAGTCCTTACCGATGGCTCCAGCGGTATTGACCACCCTGCGGCGGTATTAGTGGAGTGTGTTCAGGGCGAAGGGGGCATCAACGCGGCATCCAATGAGTGGCTGCGTAACTTGGCTGCGGTTTGTAAACGTAACGATGTGCTGCTGATTGTCGATGATATTCAAGCGGGCTGCGGTCGAACCGGAGATTTCTTTAGTTTTGAAGCTGCGGGCATCACCCCCGATATCGTTACTCTCTCTAAATCTCTGTCCGGTTATGGTCAGCCCATGGCCGTGGTGCTGCTGCGTCCCGAGCTCGATCAGTGGGCCCCTGGCGAGCATAACGGCACTTTTCGCGGCAACAATCTAGCTTTTGTCACGGCGCGAGCAGCCCTCGATCATTTCTGGCGCGATGAGCTACTTACCACCTCGGTGCAACGCAAGGGTGGTGTGATCGAGCGCAAGCTTAGGGATATTAATGAACGCTATTTCGATGGCGCACTCGAGCTTCGGGGCCGCGGCATGATGCGCGGCATCGCTTGCCCAGATGGTGAACTAGCACAACAGGTAACGGCGCGTGCTTTTCAGGAGGGACTCATCATTGAAACCAGCGGCGCTAATGACGAGGTCGTGAAAACCCTCTGCCCATTGACCATCGGCGATGCCGCCCTCGATCAGGGTCTCGATATTCTCGATCGTGCCTTTGCTGACGTGACGCGTCGCCATGACACGTCTTGTTTACGAGCAGCCTAGGTCCACAAGGAACCTGTTTCAATTTATAGGCTGCCCACTCGAACCCTTGGAGACCAAAGCCAATGATCATAAGAGATCTAGCCACTGCCGAATCCAGCGAGCGCCGGGTCATCGACCCCCAAGGCAATTGGGAAAGCACCCGCTTATTGCTTCGCGATGATGGTATGGGCTTCTCCTTTCACATCACGACCATCTATGCGGGTAAACGCTTCAGGATGCACTACAAGCATCATTTAGAGTCGGTCTATTGCCTGTCTGGACATGGCAGTATTCTGTGCCTAGCGGATAACAGCACCCACGCCATTAGCCCCGGCACACTGTATGCGTTGAACGAGCATGACGAGCATATCTTGAGCGCCGATACCGATTGCCAGTTTGCCTGCGTGTTCAACCCGCCTGTCACCGGTCAAGAGGTGCATAACGCGGAAGGTGCCTATGACTTACCTGAGACCACGTCGGGAGAGACAAACTGATGCCGCCAATAACAGCAGCTGAATCGCCCCATCCCTCACCGACGGGTAGCCATACGGTTGAGAAAATTGGCGGCACCTCTATGTCGGACTACCGGGCCGTCCGTGACAATATTGTACTGGCGGGTGGCGGCCCCGAGAGCGCCCTTGGACGTATCTTTGTGGTCTCTGCTTATGGAGGCGTTACCGACCGACTGCTTGAGCATAAAAAGTCTGGTGATGCGGGGGTCTACGCCCTGTTCCGGGAGTCAGAGGATGAGGGCGGTGATGGGTGTTGGCGAGATGCGCTAGCAGCGCTACAACAGCATTTTTATGCCATCAACGACTCGCTATTCGACGATGCATTAACCCGGCGTCTGGCGAACAAAACCATTGGGGATAAGGTCGATACGGTAAGAGATTGCCTCGCCAACCTCGAGACCTTGTGTCGACACGGCCACTTCAGTTTGGAGACACAGCTGTCGGCGGTGCGTGAACTGCTCGCCAGTTTAGGAGAGGCCCATAGTGCTTGGAACTTGGTTCGTTGCCTACAGCGCGATGGCATTCCAGCCAAGCTCGTTGACTTGACGGGTTGGTCGGACCCGAAGGATCTGACGCTTGATGAGCGCATCTATCGCGCCTTTCAGGATCTCGAGATAAGCGCCTGTGTGCCTATTGTTACCGGCTACGCCCGCAGTGAGCAGGGATTGCTCTCACAGTTTGACCGTGGCTACAGCGAGATGACCTTCAGTCGTATCGCGGTAATAACGGGGGCCTGCGAGGCCATCATCCACAAGGAATATCACCTCAGCTCTGCCGATCCACGAATTGTGGGCGTGGAGCAGGTTGTGCCGATTGGTCGCACCAACTACGACGTGGCCGATCAGTTATCGGCGCTAGGTATGGAAGCCATTCACCCTCAGGCAGCCAGGGGATTGCGAGAGCGGGGAATCCCCCTGCGTATAAAAAACACCTTTGAGCCTGATCATGCTGGCACCTTGATTACAGCGGACTACGTTAGCCCAGCCCCCTGCGTCGAGATTGTGGCGGGACGCCGCGGTGTGCACGCCATTGAGCATTTCGACCAAGATATGGTGGGGCAGATGGGTGCGCGGGATCAGAGGCTTCTGGGACTGTTAGAGCGCCACGGGGCAAGAGTGATATCGAAGGATGTAAACGCCAATACCATCACTCATTACGTTGCCTGTAGTTTGAAGCGTTTGAAGCGCATCATTCGCGACATGGAGCAAAGCTTCCCGTCGGCAACCGTTACTACCCAACGTGTGGCATTGGTCTCAGCCATTGGTAGTGATCTTGCTCTGCGTGGTCTGCTGGCAGATACCGCCGCCGCCCTATCGGGAGCCGGCGTCAGTATTTCCGCGGTGCACCAAAGTCGCCGTCAAATTGATATGCGCTTTGTGATCGACGAGGCAGACTACACAACCGCTGTGACTGCGTTACACCGTCGCCTGGTCGAATCCCAGGACCACGGTAGCGCCATTGCAAAAGCCTCGTGAGTTGGTGTGTGCTGACCGCCTCAGCCCTCTGCTTCACCCTCGGCGCCTATAAGCGCTGCTCGCAGTTCGGGGCGTGTTGTGGAGGGGGCGAGCCAAATGCCCGCAAAGTCTTCGCCAAATTGTGCATCGGCGATTTGTCCCACCACTTCGCCATTGAAGCTGAACGTGGCTGCACCGGCCGCATCCAAATCTAATGTGATGGTGTCGTTGTCCGCGACGTCGGGCCAAAACGTGCCGAGTTCAGCTAGCCACTGGTCGTGTTCGGGGGTCATCACCCCTTGGGCTTGCCACTCTTTACGTGTTTGTTTCACCAGGTCTTTGGCTTTGATGTTACGCAAATAGCGTATCTCTAGGCGCAGCGGTCGAACACCAGGGCGATACTCCCCTTGAGGCGCATACAGGGTGGAGTCATACACATCCCAGAACATGACCGTTAGCCGCGCTTCACCGCATTTTTCTAACGCCACCGGCGCACTCTGTTGGGAATTGCCGAAGCTGTTAGACGATGCGCTGGTAGCGACAAGACACAGGATGATACTCAGTAAGCGTAACGACACCATCGGTTGCTCCCTTGAAACTCTCAACTCGTTTGAAGATTACACTAGCTAATGGCAGCGCCGCTCGCTTTGGGCCCGGGACAAGCGAAACAAAACCGGAAGTAGCAGCGCCCAAACAACCATCAGCACGAGAGCCGTTGTTGTGGTATCGAGGGGTAATGACACCGCACCAAATCCGGCCCCTGCACCGTAGTTGAAGGGTACCGCAACACCACCGACTAAAGCCGCCAACCAGTATCGCTTTCCCAGAAATGCGAAGGCTCGGGTTAGGGTGGTGGCAAATGCCACCCACAACAAGCACAGCCAAATGGGGACCAACTGGGCGCCAAAGTCGAATACACCAAGGGCGCTCAGTAGGCTGTCAACCACCACCCCAAGTGCCACGATGGGGGCTAACTCCGCGGCCTCTTGTCGCGGCGACGCCACCAAGGTGAAGTGCAGCGCGATGAGCGCCACCACCAGTGGCGTGAAGGGGTCGCGTCCCAATACACACACCAGCCAAGTGATTTGAAACCAAATAGCGTTGAACCAGGTCTTTTCAACAAGTCCCCGGGAGCGCGCTTGATGCCAGTATTGACGGAGTGTGTTCACTCCATGAATACGGGCAGGGTGGGGCGATAGATCATCACCCCGCTGGGGCTAGCAGCTCATGCCAAACTCTTTGGCGGTCTTGTCTAATGCCATGCTCAGGGTGTTGATCAGTTGATCAACTTCCCCAAGTTCGGTGACATAAGGGGGTGACATGATCATGGCATCACCGGTTTGTCGAACCATAAGCCCGGCCGAAATGGCTTGATCGCGACAGAACACCGCTGCCGCCGAGTCAGGGGCGAGTCGTATGCGCGCCTGCTTATCGCGCACCAGTTCAACCGCAGCCACCAGCCCTTTACAACGCACTTGTCCAACAATGGGGTGCTCCACCAGTTCTTGCAGTCGCGATGCGAAGTAAGGCGCCAAGGTTTGGCTGCTTTTCTCAAGAATATCGGTGTTTTCGTAGAGTGCCATGGTGGCTAAGCCCGCTGCACAGGAGGCAGGGTGCCCAGAGTAGGTTAAGCCATGGGCAAATTCACCCCCCTGGGCCAGCAGCACGTCGGCCACCTTATCGCTGATTAAGCTTCCTCCAAGGGGCATATAGCCGTTGGTCACCCCTTTGGCGAAGGTAATTAAATCGGGGCTGGTACCGTAGGTGTCACAGCCGAACCAATTACCCGTTCGACCAAATCCGCAAATCACCTCATCGGAAATAAACAGAATATCGCGCTCTTCCAGAATGCGTCGTACCTCAGGCCAATAACTGTCGGGGGGAATAATCACACCCCCTGCGCCCTGAATCGGTTCGGCGATAAAGGCCGCCACTTGGTCTTCCCCTAGGGTATCGATAGCCGTCTCGAGTTCTCGCGCCGCTAATAAGCCGTAGTCGTGTTCACTCAGCTCACCACCATTTTCAAACCAGTGGGGTTGGTTAATGTGATGAATGTAGTTGAGCCCCATGGTTTGCTGGTGCATTGCACTCATGCCGCCAAGTGAACTCGCTGCAATCGTCGAGCCGTGATACGCGTTTTTACGGCTGATAATGTGTTTTTTGTTGGGTTTACCCAGCAAATCAAAATAGCGGTGTACCAACTTGATTTGGGTGTCATTGGCTTCCGACCCCGAGTTGGTAAAAAACACATGTTGAAATCGTTCTGCCGATAATTGACAAAGCTTGCTGGCAAGCTCCACGGCGGGCTGATTCGAACACTTGAAGAAATTATTGTAAAAGGGCAGCTCATTAAGCTGCGCGGCTACCGCTTCTTTAATGTGCGATTGGCTGTAGCCCAAATTACAGCACCACAAACCCGACATGGCATCTTGAATGCGATTGCCGTCCGAGTCGTAGATGTACACATGCTCCGCGCGGCTAATGATGCGACCACCGTGGGCGGCGTAGTCGTGGAAATCGGTGAATGGATGGAAGTGATGGGCCTGATCTAGTTGCTTCAGGGTTGCGGTATCGAGTGTTGCGGTCACGACCAATCTCCTTTGGGGCGGCATCTGTACGATAAACAACGTTGAGTATGCAATCCTTTCATAACCCCCGCCTTTGGGCATTACCCCTTTCGGGCAGGCTTGCTTTTCTGTACTCACAAAAACGCCGGCATAAGCCGGCGTCAAGGTGAGGTTAATAGGCCGCCGGGGTTAGTCCCAGCTCATGCCCGCCATGACACCCAAGGTTCGGGGTCGCATGGGGCCAAAGAAGTGTGACGGCACCAGACCGCCGTTGGCGTTATAGCCATCCCAGGTGAACTCATCGAATAGGTTTTCGGCGTAGGCGCGCACGTACCAGTTGTTATCCGACTCAAAGCCAATGCGCAGATTCGCAATGGCGAAGGCATCGATATAGCCCTCGGGGTTGTCTTCCCAGCCGCCACCGCGCTCGCTTTCATAGAACATCTCGAAGTTGCCGGTAATGCTACCCCCCTGAACTGGGAAGCGTGCATCGAGCTTGCCCGCGGCAGTCACTTCCGGCGCCCAGAACAAGCGACGCCCTTCACAACCGTTGTCATCTTCTAAACCGCAGATTTTTTGAATGCCTGTTGCTTCTGTATCGAGATAGCCGCCAGCCAAGTACAGGGTCCAGTTGTCGTTGAGCGCTACGGTAACCGAGGCCTCAATCCCCTGACCGTCGGTCTGACCCACGTTGCTCACTCGGCCAGCAAAGTTTTCAATTTCCTCAATAAATTCATAGTTGATGACCTGCATATTTTCGTAGGTGTAGCTAAAGAGAGTCAGGTCAAAGTTGCCATTTCCTTCTAGGAAGCTAGTTTTGAAACCCAATTCATAGGAGTCCACAGTTTCAGGCTTAAATGACCCTGGAAGGAAGCCGTCAGCTTGCGAAACCTCTTGTCCGAAAGCAGGAATTGCCTTTGTCGTAGGGTCTTCTACCCAGAAGCTTCCAAAACCGCCAGATTTAAAGCCTTCTGTGTAGCTGGCAAAGAATATGGCGTCATCGTTAATGGCATAAGTGGCCAGTGCCCGAGTGGTGACATCATCCCAGCTGCGGGTATCGGTAATATAGCCGTCGGTAGAGAAGCCGTAGGTGAAGTAGGGGCCTAAATCACTCTCGGGTGCGGGAACCCAAGTACTGAAGGCCTTTTCATCTTCGGTGTAGCGGACACCAAGCTCCAAATTCAATCGGTCAGTGACGTCCATATCGACGTTCACGTAGGCTGCATAGCCGGTGTATTTACCTCTAATACGACCAATCTCAGTTAAATTGCCGTCTGCTGAAGCAGTGAATTCGTAGTCATAGAATGCATAGTAATCACTGCAACCTGAAAAATAGTCTACGTTATTTTCATAAGCTACATAGTTTCCGTAATACTGGCACATGAGGTCTTCAGAGCCGATGTTGCGGAACTCGGCATCCAGCTCCTCACGGTAATAACTAGCGCCTGCGTACCAGCCCAGAGGACCGTCACTATTCGATGTTAAGCGGAATTCCTGCTGGAGGTACTCGCCGCTTTGGTCGAACTGGAAATTACTCACGACCAGCGGCGTACCGTCGTAATCTTCCTTATAGAAGTAGTCGTGGTCTTTGTAGCCGGTGTTAGAGGTTAGCGTGGCAAACCCGAGGTCGTACTTAATAAACATGCCCAGGGTGAGAATATCGGCGTCGTCTTGGTCGCCCACGCTCAGGTCTGAATCCAGTTCTTCGTTAGTACCACCGAGGGTCGTGTCATCGACGATGTAGGTATCGAAGGTCTCCCAAATGTCACCCGTGTCGATCGCGCGATACATTGAGCCCGATTGCTCCCGCTCCTCGTACTCAACAACCGTGTCGATGGTTAAACGCTCGGTTTCAAATTTAGTTGACCA